>NZ_SLAP01000137.1 GCF_007126775.1 Cecembia sp.
CAACCGGACTTTTTTCCAAAATTTTAAGTGATTCCTTCAAGTCAAATTCATCATTTTCAATTTCCTGTAAAAGCTTGATACGGTTAAATAGACGGTTCTCTTCTTCATGAATGTGATGGATGAAATCCTCGACAAACAAGGGAAACATGATGCGCAAATCACAAAGGACATTTTTATAAATTGGTTCTTCTTCCTCAATTCCAGCAACCATATTTGACAAAAATGGGAGTTCCTGTCTTACAAAATAATAATGCTTTCTCTTAAGATAAGCTACAAGAACTTCGATTGGATGCAAGTACAATTCTTCCTGCTCAGGTTCCTTATGCTTGCCCCATTCTTCCAGTTCATTGACCAACTGCTGGGGATTAATTTTAAATTTTTCACAAACTTCCTTAAGCGAATTTTGCTCAAATTGAAAAAAACTAATTCCGAAATAATGCAGGACTGCAGCAAAGACATAATTCTCTGAAACTATGTCTTTGATGGGATTTTTTTCTATATTTCTGGAATTGATCATAAATACAAAATTAATCTATTTTAAAGAAAATAGATCAAAACTTCCACCAAAATCGAATTTATTTCGTTTATAAAAACGAAATCCCCATAAATACTGTTTAATCTTAAATTGAATTATATTACAAAGTAACTTCATTAAAAAGGAAGAACACGTGAGCGAAATTAAGAACACCAAACAGCAAATACGGTTGCCATTGATCCTAGCATTAGCCATTTCTGCGGGGATTTGGATTGGTGCTACATTTGCAGAACCTAAAAGTGACAGAAATGATCTAAAGGCTGCCATTTATAAATTACAGGAAATTATCACTTATATCAATAGGGATTATGTAGACAGTGTCAGCACCAATGAATTGGTGGAATATGGCATCCAAAGGATGTTGGAAAAACTGGACCCGCATTCTTCCTACATCCCTGCCAAAGATGCCACTTTGGCCAAATCTCAATTAGATGGGGAATTTGATGGTATAGGCGTCGAATTTGGTATTATCAGAGATACAATTTACGTTGTGGCTCCTCTTACCGGAGGCCCATCTGAGAAACTAGGCATTCAATCAGGCGATCAGATAATCAGTGTAGATGGAAAAACAGTTGCCGGTACAGGAATAACCAACAGGGATGTATTTGATTTACTGAGAGGTCCAAGAGGATCAAAGGTGAATGTGGATATCAAAAGAAAAAACCAAAGTGAACTGATCCCTTATGAAATCATAAGGGACAAAATACCTCAATATTCCATTAATGCAACTTACATGGTCAACAATGAAATTGGCTATATTAAGATTACAAGGTTTGCAGCTACTACCCATGAGGAATTCAAAAAGGCCGTCAAGGACCTGAAGGAACAGGGAATGAGCAAACTTATTATTGATCTGCAGAGTAATCCTGGAGGTTATATGGGGGCCGCAATTAATATTGCCGATGAAATCCTCGATGACAATGCTCTTATCGTGTCTCAAAAAGGGAAAATGAACCGGTATAACCAAAAGGCATATGCAATCAAACCGGGCTTATTTGAAGAAGGCTCTGTAGTCGTATTGATCAATGAAGGAAGTGCTTCTGCTTCTGAAATTGTTGCTGGTGCATTACAGGATAACGATAGGGGCCTAATCGTTGGAAGGAGGTCTTTTGGCAAAGGACTTGTTCAAATGCCCATAGATTTATCTGATGGCGCGGAATTAAGATTGACCATCGCAAGATATTACACCCCTTCCGGAAGATCCATTCAAAAACCTTATGGCGAGGATTTAGATTATTCCGCTGATTGGAGAGAAAGATTGGAGCATGGCGAATTTTTCAGCGCAGATAGCATCAAATTTAATGATAGCCTTAGGTATGAAACTGTATCGGGCAGAGCTGTTTATGGTGGTGGTGGCATCATGCCTGATTTCTTTGTTCCTCTTGATACCACCATGAGCAGTGCTTATGTCAATAGGTTATTTAACTCTGATTCTTCAAGAGAATTTATTCTTGATTATTTAGATAAAAATAAAAAGAAGTTTGAAGGAATGAGCTTTGAAAGCTATTACGCCGATTTTGAAGTTTCTGATCAAATGCTCCAAACCCTCGTCAAGGTAGGTGAAAAAAATAAAGTGAAGTTTGACGAAAAGGATTTTAATAAGTCTAAAGACTATTTAAAAATTCTTGTCAAAGCGCATATGGGCAGAAACATCTTTGATGATAATGCTTTCTACAAGGTTATAAATGATATCAACGAGATTTATTTACAGGCCTTAAACTTATTTGAAGAAGCAGAAAAATTAGCTCTCGCCGCAAAAACAGAGATTGATTAATGCCAAAAAAGAGGAATGCTTAAGCGCATTCCTCTTTTTTATACAATGCCCAAAGTGGCTTCTCTTATATAAAAAAAATAACCCAGATAACCCTTATTCCCTATGAAGAATTTTCCAGTTTTATTAATGACAATATTTTCGTTGAGCATTATGAGCCATGTTTCTATTGCCCAGGCAAAAATCACCCATCTTGCAGTATATGTCGAAGACTTAAAAAGAAGTGCAGATTTTTATTCTTCTGTCTTCCAATTCGAGGAAATAGATGAACCTTTCAAAGATGGGCTTCATGCCTGGTTTGATATTGGGAACAATATTTCCATGCACATTATTCAGGCACCTTGGGAGCCTGTCACCATCAATAAAAACAACCATATTTGTTTCAGCGTACCCGATATGGATGGTTTTATAAATAATTTAAATGATTTGGGCGTAGCATTTGAGGATTGGCCAGGCAACAAAGGCAAGATAAATATCCGGCCTGATGGCATCAAACAAATATATGTTCGTGACCCTGATGGTTATTGGATTGAAATCAATGATGAATATTAAAACCAGACAAATCCATTAAAAAAATCACGCCATAAATTGGCGTGATTTTTTTTATTGTTAATCCTGATAGATTGTAGATGGCCAAACGTCATTACCTGAATTAATGTCTGTGATGATTTTATCTGGATCAATTTCCACAGCAACGACTTTTTTATCTACGCGCAAAAGATGGCTCCATTCATTGCCTTTAAACCATATTTCCACTGGAAGCAATCTTCTTTCTTTCTCACCGTCCTCGTAGGTGATTTCCAATAAAACTGGCATGGGCATTTCTCCTTTATTTGAAAGGCTAACCACATAATTTGCGCCATAAGGATAGACCCCAGTAATTGCCAGGTCAATATTGGCATTGCTATAAAACCAGCCCTTCCAAAACCAATCCAAGTTCTCACCCGAAACGTTTTCCATATGGTTGAAGAAATCTGTAGGCTGGGGATGCTTGTATGCCCATGTTTTTATGTAAGACCTGAATGCTTTATCAAACCTCTCGGGACCCAAAACATACTCCCTTAACATGATCATACCCAAAGCAGGCTTGTAATACGCCACCATACCTAAGTTGCTGGATTGTGTCCTATCAGGATGGGTAGCGGTCGGTTCTCTTTCAGAGTTGGTCAACCAGCCCAAATACCTTCTGGTTTGTATCAGATTATTGGTGTATTCCCCCTCATTAAAGGCCAAGTAAGAATAATAGTTGATGAAAGTATTGAAGCCTTCATCCATCCATGCATGCCTTCTTTCATCTGTACCTACAATCATTGGGAACCAGTTGTGACCAAATTCATGATCTGTGACTCCCCATAAGCTTTGGCCTTTTGCCCTATAACCACAAAAGTTGAGACCTGGATACTCCATTCCTGCCACATTGGATGCTACATTAACAGCTACCGGATAAGGGTATTCATACCACATTTCGGAATAATGCTCAACAGAAGCTTTTCCGTATTCTGTGGATCTGCCCCAAGCATCCTGACCATCACTTTCTTTTGGATAGGCTGATTGGGCCATGGCTTTTTTTCCACTGGGAAGATTGATCCTGGCAGCATCCCATATGAACGCCTTTGAGGAGGCAAATGCCACATCTCTGGAATTGGTAATCTTAAAGTGCCACGTCAACATCCCTTCTTGTTTGGGGCGGGTATTGGCATAGTCTGTAATTTCTTCTGGAGAAATAATGTAAACCCTTTCATCACTTTCGGAAGCTTCCTTCATTCTCCGCTGCTGTTCCCTGGTAAGCACTTGATTAGGATTCATCAATTCACCAGATCCTACCACAATGTGGTCATAAGGAACGGTAACTTTATATTCAAAATCTCCATATCCAAGATAAAATTCCCCGGCACCCAGATATGGGTCGGTGTTCCATCCTGTCACATCATCAAAAACCGCTACTTTGGGATACCACTGTGCCATAGAATAGATCGTACCGTCTTCAACATCCAAACGACCCATCCTATCCATTCCTCTTTCTGGAATTTTAAACTCAAAATTCATTGAAATAGTAGCCTGACCGCCGTTAGCAGGAATTGGCTCTGCAAAAGTCACCTGCATTCTGGTATCACTGATCAAATACT
This sequence comes from Cecembia sp., assembly GCF_007126775.1. Classification (GTDB taxonomy): domain Bacteria; phylum Bacteroidota; class Bacteroidia; order Cytophagales; family Cyclobacteriaceae; genus Cecembia. The sequence continues at coordinate 4,433 of NZ_SLAP01000137.1, forward strand.
CCGAAGATACCGGTTTATTCCTACCAACAACCTGTGCTTTAACATCGCTGATCTGGTAACCTCCATCTATATCTCCACTATACCGATTGCCCTGTACGGGGGTTGTCAGAGTCCCCCTTGATTCCGGGGTAAATCTATTTTGTTCCAATAACAACCATACAAAATCCAAGGTCTCAGGAGAATTGTTTTTGTAGGTAATCACCACGTTCCCTGTAATGGTTTGCTCATCTTCATCCAAAGTCACATTCATGACATAATCGGCTCCATTTTGCCAATAAGAAGGTCCGGGTTTGCCTGAAGCTGTTCTGTAGGCAGTCCCCTGACGGTAGCCAAATTCGGTAAATACACCATCTCTATTGTCCGAGACTAGCATTTGTCCATGTACTGTAAGGGATCCTAATCCCCAGAAAATCAAAAAGGCAAATGCCTTAACACTTATAAATCTTAACATAAAGCATAATTTTAATTCTGATAAAAATAAAGATTGGGACTAGAAGAAAAAACTGAATTTTGATAAATACGCAAAATTGTCATCCATAGCTATTTCATAAGTTTCATTTTTTGCCATTTAATGAGAAAGCTGATTAAATTGCGCGACTTTAAAAAAACCACAACTTTAATGAAATTCATTTATACCTGGTTGTTCATTACTTGTTGTACTGGGTTAACCATTGCCCAAGTGGACAGCACTGATGTAAACCTCAATGAGATAACAATAATGGAAAACAGACTGGAGATTCCATTCAGTAAAGTTTCCAGAAATATTGCTGTCATCCAGAGAAAGTCCATAGAGACAACTCCAGCAAGAAGTATTCAGGAATTGCTGTCTTTTACCCCTGGTGTAGATGTCAGGCAGCGGGGTGTGAGTGGTGTGCAGGCCAATATCGGCATACGTGGGGGAAGTTTCGAACAAACACTGATGCTGCTTAATGG
>NZ_SLAP01000006.1 GCF_007126775.1 Cecembia sp.
AAATAAACCCGATAATTATTCAGTTAAAATACTTGTTAGAGAAAAAGAAAGCACCCAAAAAATTTCAGAGCTTTATATAACATTTAGTTTGGTTGAAAATGAAGTCGACCTGTATGCTGAGATTTCTTCAGATTTGATTACGCTGTTTGAAGGTGATGAGTTTGATTATTATATTACCATCATAAATAAAGGTATTCAGGATGCGCATAAAGTAATAGTTTTAAATGAATTGCCTGAAAATGTTTCTTTTTTTTCCAGTAGTATTGAATGGACTCCCAAAGCTTCTGATATAGGTACTAATATTCAGAATAATAAAGTAATATGGTCAATTCCAATGCTTTCTGCACAGGAATCTTTAAGAATTAAAGTAACTGCCAAAGTAGAATCTGTGGAGGGGAATTATCCGGTAAAAGCCCCTAACCGGGTGGAAGTGCTGTCTGATGGATTTGAAATAAATTATGAGGACAACGTATACGTGGAAAATAAGAGCTTGAATCCTTTTTTTATTCCTAGTACCATAACTCCTAATGGTGATGGTAAGCATAATATGTTTGAAATTAAAGGGCTGCACCGTTTCGAAAGTAATGAGCTTGTAATATTCAATACATTTTCTGATGTGGTTTACACTGGAAAGAATTATGATAACGGCTGGGACGCAAGTGGAATTGGAGCTGGGATTTATTATTACATTCTTACAGGAATGGACCAAACGGGCAAATCCCATGAAATAAAGGGCTGGCTGCAAGTGGTTAAATGATATATTTTTAAACCAACCATATTTTAATTCATTTTTAAGGAAAGCGGCTTTGACCGCTTTTTTTTTATTTTTTGGTAAAACATCAAATATTTTTTCAAGTACTTCATTTTAGACTTTTTGGATGTTCTTCGAAAAAGATCCTTCAAAGATCAAAAAATCCAATATATTTGGGTTTAATTTTTAAAAATAATGGCTCATCCTGAATTATATTCAAGAACAAAAATGCAAAAAAAAGTATGTTAAATATATAAAAACGCTTTTTATAAAATATTTTTCAAAATAAATTTTGTTATGAAAAGCAAAAAATTATATATTTACAACAAATTAATTTATTTATCTGAATTGGCTCTTTGAATTTAGATCCCATTTAGATAAAAAATAGACCGTTAAACGATATTCTTATGAAAAGTTTTTACACCTCCTTAAATGGTTTGGGATACGCAGGCTTTTTGAAAAGATGGATTCATTTCTTGTTTCTTATCTTGTTTTTTGGAACTGCTTTTTCCCAGATGGCATATGCCCAGAATACCATAATGGTGAACAGTGAGCAGAATAATGTTCCCATTCAGGAAGTTACACTAATTATTGATAGGGGAGGGCCCAATGAGCAGATCATTGTACAGACTACACAGGCGCTTCCAAACCCGCTTCCTGAGGATGTAACAGTCGAGGTTGAGTCCATCTTGCTTCAAAACGGGGACAGGATTTTCGCTACAACCCGCTTTCCTAGTGTGAAAAGTGCAAATCCTTTGCTGGGTTCGGGTTTAAATCCTTCAGGTATCAGGGTGATTAAGTATGATCATTCGGCAACAAGTCAGCATATTTCTCATTCTAACAATCTTCCAGCCTTTTTAGAGGCGATGGCTGAAGTAGTTTCTACGCCAAATTTAAGATCCTATTGGGATATTGGTAATACCACTATACTCGATGAGGATTCTTCTTTTGTAGATATTATCTATCCCATTCAACTACCCCGTTCCGGATACATGATGGTATCAGAAAGAAACGGGAATTCTGCATTTGATCTTTTACCGCTTAATCAGGGAGGCAATGTAATCGCTAACGCTACGATCATTCAGGTAAGGGAACAGTTCGACTGGAATACAGGCGTTAATCATCAAATCGATGTAGTTGAACAGAAACAATGGCTCACTATAATTAAGCCAGAGTTATTTAATGTAGATGAACCAATTTATGGTTTCAGGGTATTTGACATTGGTGAGAGTGATGGTAAATTTATATTTTTTGCCAGAGAGGTCTCGGCAGCTCCTGATTTTGGAGGGCCTGTTTTTGGATTTTTTGGAGAGGAGAATGTTGTCAATATTTTTGATAATGATGAGTTGGACGGTGAAGCTTTGAATTCAGATGAAGTAACGATTTCAATAATTGATAATGAAGGGGCTATCGCAAATGGGTTTTTGATCGTTGATACAGATCCTAATTCACCAACATTCGGTAGGGTAAGTGTTCCACCTGGGACACCTCCAGGTATTTACACATTTGAATATGAGATTGAAGACAAAATTGATGGTAGAAAGGACAGGGCAGTTGTTACAATAAGAGTGGTTGATCCTATAGATGGACCTGAGTTTCCGGATTGTAGAGATGGATTTGATTGTGAACAAAGCTCTGATAAAATTACACTGGAGGGAATATTCCTGTCCGATGCTTTTGGAAACCCAGTTTCAAGTACATGTGAGCCAGGAACGAACAAGGAAGTATATCTGTCTCTTTCCATAACATCTAATACAGATAAGGCTTTATTTGAGTCCAGATTTATAGCTGATTTGAAAATCGGTGACAATAGCCTGTTGGTGAATGCTTTTCTTGGCACCATTGAGCCTAACGAGTCATCGCAAATCAGAATAGTCAGTGAAGCCTTTCTTTGGAATTGTGGGGATGAAATCCGGATGGATGATATCCTTATCATTTGGTTGGGAGAAGCACCTGGCATCAACAATCCAGTTGAGGACTGCGAGCCTTATGAAGAAGGGCAATGTATTTCCGAATTCATTGTTGGAGGACCCTTATCTGCAGATTTTGATTGGATTGCCTGCGAATTGGACAGTGCGTATACATTTAATTTTTCATCTTTTGTTTCGGGAGGAACTCCTTCTATTGATGAAGATGGTAAATCTATCCTGGATTATATTTTCAAGTGGGATTTCAACAATGATGGTGTAGTTGACAGTGAGGAAGCAAACCCAACCTTTGTATACACAGATACAAATGCATCTGAGGTAAGATTGGAAGTATTTGATGCAGCAGGAAACTCTTTCAGTGTTGTTAAACCGCTAGAATATCCAGCTGCCATTGAAATTATTGAAACTATCGTGAAACCTAATTCAGGCCAGGATGATGGTAAAATAGAAATTAATGTAGAGAATGCTGTAGGGGAGGTAGATATTCAATGGTTTGTCAATGAGGAATTAGTGGGGAATGGACCTCTTTTGGATAGTATTGGTGCTGGTGTATTCACAGTAGTTGTCACAGATGAAAATGGATGTGAAGTAACTAAAGTATTTGAGGTTATAGAAAAAGAGCTTCTATTCCGTGATCTTAACGTGAGCAAGAAAGCATCAGTAAGTACTTTTGAAGCTGTCGGGGAGTTAATTATTTATACTATTACTGTTACCAATACTGGAAATGTTGTATTGGAAAATATACAGGTTGAAGATCCTTTGACTGGTCTATCAGAAATTATTGAAGTCCTTGAAGTTGGGGAGGCCAATGCTGTGGTATTTACTACCGAATACCTTACAACACAGGCGGACATAGATTTGGGCAGGGTGGTAAATGTGGCTTTCGTTTCATCCGATGATATTGAAACATCAGATGAAGAAACCATCACTTCTGTACAACAAAGTGGTATTTCTATCACAAAAACAGCCGACAGAACAGAAGTTCAAGATGCTGGCGATGTGATTAATTATACCATTACTGTCATCAATACAGGGAACACTACGCTTACAGATGTTTTGGTCCGTGATCCTTTGACAGGATTGGAAGAAGTAATAGACATTTTACTTCCTGGAGAGGAAAGGATATTGAATACCAGCTACACTGTTACCTTGGAGGATGAATTGGCGCTTGCACCCATAGTAAATGTAGTTTTGGTAACTGCTAAAGATCCTTCTGATAATGATGTAAAGGATGGGGATGAAATTGAGGTGGAAGTTATTTGTATAGATAAAACCAGAATTCAGGGGACAGTTTTCAATGAAGATACGGGAGAACCTTTGAGTAAGGTGCCGGTACTTTTAATTCCGCAAACGGGAACACCTGGAGATGTGATCATGCAAATCACAGGAGATAATGGTGCTTACTTCTTCACAGGCATAGCTCCCGGAAAGTATTTGGTTCAGGTACAAGATGTTAATCTTAATATTACTCAAGATTTGTACCCAGTGGAATCCAGTTTACTATTCGCCGATGTCCAGTTCTGTGAATATGTATTCCATGATTTTGGTTACGCAGTCACAAATGAGCCTGTTATTGGCGACTTTGTATGGTACGATCTCAATGCCAATGGTATTCAAGACGAATGGTTTGACGCCAATAATGATGGATTTATAACTCAAAATATTCCAGATGAAAATGGTTATGTTCCATTTAACCAATGGGAATGGATAGATCTCAATGGTGATGGAAGGTTTGACGGTCCTGAAAACGAAGGTGAATTGAACAAGGCAGGTATTGGCAATGCATTGAACCCAAACATTTTTGTGGAAGGGCCTGAAGGAAGCGTTTCAGAAGCAATTATTGGAATCAATGGCTACTATCTTGTTAGACCTGGAGCGCTGGGAGACTATAGTGTAAGACTGGATCTTGATGATAATTTGTTGGATGCAGCAAAGGAATTGGCGAGATCAGGAAGAGTAAAGGTTATCCCTAATCAGGCAGGTCGAATTGTAGATACGGCAAATGAAATCGTATTTACCGGTTGTGGAATAACCACTGATAACCCAAATGAATTTGAGTTGACAAATGAAGACAGAGTTAGATTGGACATTGATTTTGGAATCGTTTGTGAAGAGCAGGCGGATTTACTGGAAATAATTGCCAATGATGATGATTTTGGCGTACACCCTGCAAACTTTACTGGTGTTCTGGGGAACATATTAGAAAATGATTTGCTGGAAGGTGAGCGCCCCAATCCAAATGAAGTGGACTTTGAATTCACAGAATTAGATGGAATCATCGGTTTAAATATTGATGAAAACGGTGAATTGAGTCTTCTAATTCCAGATGTTAACGAGCGTAGAGAATATGTTTTAAGGTATGTTCTTAGAGAGACAGCCAACCCGACAAATCAAGATGATGCTGTGGTAGTATTTAGACTTGTTGAAAATCAGGTTAACCTCTCTGTTGAGAAAACTTCAAATGCTATTGAAATATTTGAAGGAGATGAATTCCAGTACTTCATTACTGTCAGTAACAATGGAGATTCAGATGCCAATAATGTTGAAATCGTAGACGAATTACCCATAGGAGTTGCTTATCTTGGATCTACTTTTGTATCCTCCGATCCTTCGGTTCAGGTTACCACTGAAGTTTTTGGTAATAGGGTTGTCTGGAACATATCAGTCCTTCCGGCAGGAGCATCAATTGAATTCACATTGAATGTTAGGGCTGAGCCTTTGACAGGTGAAAATCCTTTGACCATTACCAATAGTGTAACAGTAACTGCAAATGAGGAGGATTCTGATCCTAATGATAACAGCGATAGCGATGTCAATACCATTAGGCCATTCTTTATCCCTAATGTTATTACCCCAGATGGAGATGGAAGAAATGATACCTTTGAAATTAAAGGATTGTCGAAGTTCCCAAATAATGAAATCGTCATCTTCAACCGATACGGGGATCATGTTTACGAAACTTCCAATTATAGAAATGATTGGGCTGCGGAGGGTTTGGTTGCAGGAACCTACATGTTTGTTTTGAATGCAACAGATCAGCAGGGACGTAGGCATGAGTTTAAAGGATGGATACAGGTGATCAAGTAAATGAAATAGGTTTTGGAGTGGTGGTTAAGCCACTCCACTTCTTAGATCCATTTTATTTTAAAGCCTAATTAAAAGACAATTAATCAAACTTTTGAATACAAAAAAAAATATCTCATATAAAAAAAAATGTATTTTAAAATAATTTTTTTTGCAAAACATTAAGTATAAAGAACAAAAAATTGTATATTTAATGCATAATTGTTGAGGTGCTGAAATCAAAGGCCAAAAATCAAAAAAACAGATTTGGTTTAAAAAAGGCAGATAGAACCCTTTTCGATGCCAGATCATCAATCAAATAAACCGATATAGAAATGAAAAAAATTATTTACTTTATTCTAATTGCGGCCTATATAGGGTGGTTTCCGCAACTGGCTGTAGGGCAACAGTTGCCCCAGTTCAGCCAGTATATCTTTAATGGACTGCATATCAATCCAGGATATGCGGGATACAAAGCAGAGGGGTACATTCAAAGTACTTACAGGAGTCAATGGATCAATTTTCCAGGAGCTCCAAGAACTTTCACGGTTACCGCGGATCTAAGTGCCAATGAGGGTATGCAAGGTTTTGGTGTGTCTTTTTTGACAGATCAGATTGGACCTGCACGTACAACAGGTGGACTTTTGACCTATGCTTACCGCATGCAGGTTGGCGATGAAAGCTTTTTCAGTTTGGGAGTCAGTGGAGGTTTTACGGAATACATGATCGATGGAGATCTGTTAAAATTCAATGATAACAACGATCCAAATATTCCCATTGGAAGAGAACGCCTTGTAACTCCCAACATGAATGCAGGAATATTTTGGCACAATAACCGCTTTTATGCCGGTTTGAGTGCATTCAATATGGTAGGCCAGGCAGCATTAGAGCGTGAAGATATTTCTTTGGCATTTCATGATTTCCATTATTTTCTTACTGCTGGTGCATTATTTCCTATCAGTGATGTGGTACAGTTCAAGCCCAGTTTCCTGATCAAGGAAGTAAGAGGTGCTCCGACAAGCTATGATCTTAACGGTATGTTCCTCTTTATGGACCGCTTGTGGCTGGGAGGATCCTACAGGGCCAATGTGCAGATTTGGAATGATAATCTGGAATCCAATCTATTGAATAGAAATGCAGTTGCATTTATTGCAGAAATATTCGCAACAGATAATATTCGGATTGGGTATGCATATGACCATAACTTGAACGTACTTCAGAATTTTCGAAATAATTCTCACGAAATTTCAGTTGGATATTACCTTTCTTCACGTAATGTAAAATTGAAAAATCCTAGATGGTTCTGATCATGGAAAAGATAATCAACACATTGATCTTAGCTCTTCTATTGTCTTTTTTGACTACAGAGACATATGGACAAGCCCGATTGGTACGGTTTGGAGATAAACAGTATGGTCTTGAAAATTATGCAAAAGCAGCAAAAGCCTATAAGGACGCCTACTCCAGAAGAGCTACTTACGAAAATGCCAGTAAATTGGCGAAGAGCTATGATAAGCTTGGGCGTTATCAAGATGCTTATGAATGGTGGGGCAGGGCAGTTAGCTTTGACGCTTCCGATAAGAATGATTATTCCAACTACCTGTATTCAGCGATTAAGGCTGGGCAGTTGGAAAGTATCGATGGACTATTGGCAGCAGGTGGATATCAAGAACTTGATTTCCCAGAGCTAGACCTTGTAGGTATGCGGGAACTTCGTGAACAGACTTCCAGAGTGAAACTGGTTCCTTTACAAGGAGTTAATAGTCCTGGTTCTGACTTTGGAGTTTCCAATGATAAAGATGGAAGTATTTATTTCTCCAGTGACCGCGGGCAAGAAGGTGATGTAGGTTCCAAACCTGCTATACGGCTGGATGCAAAAAATAATATTTTCAGCAATGAGCGCAGCGATTTTAACGAGCGTGATTTTTACAGGATATTTAAAATGGATAACTCGGGGGAATTATCAGTAGTAGTAACTGATTTGGCTGGTGTACTCCACTTCAATGATCCTTCCTTGGCGGTTGATAAGGAGTTTATATTTTATACCGCTTTTGTTGGGAAAAATAAACTCGGAGGTATTAAGGACTTTTCCAATCACGCGGGTATTTATTATGGCAGGATCGATACCAACGGAAATATTACCGGAAGTAAAGCTTTTCCATACAATGATCATCAAGCCTATGGTGTGATGAACCCTTTTGTTGACGAAGAGGCAGGAAGAATTTATTTTGCGTCTGATATGCCTGGTGGTGAAGGTGGTTTTGATATTTATTACGTTGAATTCGATGAAGATTTTAATTTCTCTGCGCCTATCAATCTTGGTCCAGAGGTGAATACCCCTGAAAATGAGAGCCATCCTTCCAGGAATGGAGGAAGCTTCTACTTTTCTTCCAGGGGCCATATGGGGCTTGGGGGTATGGATGTTTTTATTGCTGACTATGACAATGGAAGTTTTTCGAACATTCGGAATATGGGCGTTCCATACAACAGTGAGCGTGACGACTTTGCATTCATAGTAGCTGGAGATGGTAAGCGTTATATATCATCTGATCGGGAAGGCGGTATGGGTCTGGATGATATTTATACCATTGAAGATCTTTACAAAATACTGCTTGCCAAGGTAAGTGACTGTGATGGGAACCTGATTACAGATTACATTTCAGAGCTTAAGGCTTCGGATAATTCCACTGTGAATGCCGAACTCAATGCAACAGGACATTTGAGGGCTGAACTTGATCCCGAAATGGACTTTGTACTTCGGGTTAGCAAAGAGGGACATTTTTCCGTGACTGATAGCAGCATAAGTACCAAGGGGTTTGATGGGGATACTTTAAGAAGAGAGTATAAGCTGGCAGCCATCCCCTACAAAACCCCTGTATACGTAGACATTGTGTATTATGATCTGGATAAATCAGATATAAGAAATGATGCTGAGCCTGTTCTTAAAAAAATTGCTGAATTGATGGCTGATTATAATTTCGTAGACCTTGTTGTTTCCTCACATACAGACTCCCGGGCATCTGATGCCTATAACGAGGCCCTAAGCGAGCGCAGGGCAGATGCTGTAAGAGATTATCTTGAGCCTTATGGTATTGCTAGAGATAGGATTACTTTGGAATGGCATGGAGAAATGAAGTTGGTCAACAATTGCGGGGATGGTGTGCCATGTGCTGAAACTGACCATCAGTTGAACAGGAGAAGTGAGTTGGTTTTGGAAGCATTCTCTGATCTCAATAAGGATTATGAACTTCCTGAGGGTATTGAAGATCCCTGCGAACTTCCAGCATTTTTAGAAAGCATTGCGGAGACGGCAGGCCTCCCAACGGTATACTTCGATTTTGATAAGAGTAATATTAGGCAAGTTCATAGGAAAGAGCTTGAACGCGTAGGTGTGATGATGAAAAGAAAGGGTGATCTTAAATTATATATTGAAGGTCATACAGACCAACGTGGGAGCGATGCCTACAATATGGGCCTTTCAGAACGAAGAGCGCAAGTGGTGATGGATTATTTGGTGAAGCGCGGAGTTGCAGCTGATAGAATGCAACACACCTGGTTTGGAGAAAGTCGACCGGTGAACGATTGCAGCACAGGAGATTGTTCTGGGGCCCAGCATCAGGAAAATAGAAGAACCGAGCTCAGAGTGAGCGGAAAATAGTATTCATTACATCAACAATTTTATTTTTTTATATTCGGTCTATTTGATTTACTGTTAAAGGCTAGCTGGTTTCCAGCTAGCTTTTTTTCTTTTTCGCTTTCTTGATTTGAAGATTTATAGTTTCAATAATTACTGCTTATTCCTATAAAAAGGTCCTAAGATTTTGAAATAAACGGACTTCTTGGAGGCGTTTTGTTTAGGGGATAGTGAAACTACCGTGAATACGGATGGCATTCTACCAAAAAAATATGTTTTTGTACTTTAATAGTACACCATTATTTTTTAGCCAGTAAGCGGTCAGGGTTTTCAGTGAAAGGAATAGCAGCTATTTGGTCCATTTTTAACTTTCTCATCTGTTCAAATGCCAGCTTGTTCTCAGGAAGAATCGGGTCTGCAGGGGGAAGCTTTTCTTTTAACCAATCCACTTGCCTTCCATCTTTCCAAAATCTAAAACATAGATGTGGGCCAGTAGCCAAACCAGTACTCCCTACATAGCCAATTACCTGTCCTTGTTTAACTCTTGTTCCTGGCTTTATGCTGGAAGCTATTTTGGACATGTGCAAGTATTGGGTGGTATATGTACCGTTATGTTTTATCTTGACATAATTGCCATTGGCACTGGTGAATCTGGCTTCAACTACAGTTCCATCTCCAACTGTCCTGATTTCTGTCCCAGTGGGGGCAGCATAATCTGTGCCTAAATGTGGTTTGTATCTTTTTTGTACTGGATGGAACCTGCTAAGATTATACCTTGAACTAATTCTTGTAAACTTGACGGGATCTCTCAAAAAAGCCTTTTTGAAACTATTCCCATCTTGGTCAAAAAAATTGATTTCTCCATTCTGCTCAAAAGGTATGGCATGATAAGCTTCACCTTTATGTTCAAAAAATGCTGCTTCAATATCATCAACACCAACGACTTTGCTATCGATGATTTTTTCTTTGTAAACAACTTTAAACCTGTCACCTTTTTGAAGACTTCTAAAGTCTACATTCCAGCCATATAAATCTACAAACTGATCAATTAATTCGTAGGTTATACCCAATGCGGTCATATCTGAGGACAGGTTGGAGTTAATTACACCGCCAACTTCAACTTGTCGAAATTCAATGGGCTTTTCCTCCTTATAAATTTCAGCCACTTCTAGGTTGATTACCACATATTCTGCTGGGTTCGGTTCATAAATAAAAAATTGGGCTTGCGAGGAATCTTTAGGTGTCATCACAATAAACTTCTTATTGAAAGCTATCCTTCTTACGTCAAAAATATCAATGGATTTTTTTGCGATTTCGTCTATGATCTGATAAGGGACATTAAATGGAGCTAAAATTGTAGAGAGTGTTTGATTTTTTCCAATCACTCCTTCAATAACATCCAGTTCATCAATGTTGATTCCATAGAGTAAATTTTCCTCTATTTCTTCCTCTTCCTCCAGGACTATTTCTTCTTCAATTTCAGTACTGGGATCAAGGTTATTTCCCAGTAAATAAAAACCTCCAGCCAGTGCAAAAAAAAGGGCACCAACACTGATCCAATTTTTGTTCATACTTCGGTCTGTTTTTCGGGTTAGTAGCTAAAACCCAAATAAATTTAAATTCCGGTCAAATTCCAAATATTATAAGAGTTATCTTGGAATCTTAACATTTACACATTGAAGAATACCTACTATGAAACAATTCTCCTGTCCTAAGAAATTTGTTATTTACATGGTGATTTTTACCTAATATCCTGAAAATTCACGTATTTTTTTTAAAATTTTTCCTAAAAAAAAATTCTAGTGATTCTTTTATTTCTTGAATTTTTTCCTCCAATTGCTTTGTATATCTTTGTCATCTTTAAAAAAAACAAGCTCAAAATATCATGCTTAGAACACATACTTGCGGAGAATTAAGAAAAGATCATGTAGGTCAAGAGGTTATTCTGGCTGGTTGGGTCCAGAGGGTTAGAAACAAAGGGGGGCTTATTTGGGTGGATTTAAGGGATCGCTATGGTGTAACGCAACTGATTTTTGAAGAAGGTTCTACGGATAGTAAATTATTGGAAAAAGCTGCTGCCTTAGGTAGGGAGTTTGTCATACAAGCGACGGGAAAGGTATTGGAACGTACCTCTAAGAATGATAAAATGCCAACAGGAGATATCGAAATAAAAGTTGGAATTCTGGAGGTATTGAACCCTGCCAAAGTGCCCCCATTTATCATTGAAGATGAAACCGATGGTGGGGACGAGTTAAGGATGAAGTACAGGTACCTGGATCTGAGAAGAAATAATGTGAGGCAAAAACTGCAGCTCAGGCATAGGATGATGCAGGAAACCAGGAAATACATGGATGCCCAGGATTTTATTGAGGTGGAAACCCCGGTTTTGATAAAATCTACGCCAGAGGGAGCGAGGGATTTTGTAGTTCCCAGCAGGGTCAATCTAGGTGAGTTTTATGCTTTGCCACAATCACCGCAAACTTTCAAGCAGTTGTTGATGGTGAGTGGTTTTGACCGGTACTTTCAAATAGTAAAATGTTTTAGGGATGAAGACCTAAGAGCAGACCGTCAGCCAGAATTTACACAGATTGACTGCGAAATGTCTTTCGTAAGTCAGGAGGATATTTTGAATACTTTTGAGGGTTTGGTGAAGCATTTATTCCGAGAAGTTAAAGGCATCGAATTGGAGGAGGTCAAAAGGATGACGTTTGCTGATGCCATACGTCTTTACGGCAATGACAAGCCGGATCTCAGGTTTGATATGCAATTTAACGAGCTGAATGAACTGGCCCAGGGGAAAGGTTTTTCTATTTTTGATCAGGCTGAGCTTGTAGTAGGAATTTGTGCCAAAGGCGCTGCAGAATATACCAGAAAGCAACTGGATGAGCTGACAAATTGGGTAAAAAGACCTCAAATTGGAGCAAAAGGGCTTGTCTATGTTAAATGCAACGCAGATGGGACCTTCAAATCCTCAGTAGATAAATTTTACTCTAACGATGACCTTAAGACCTGGGCAGATAAAATGGGAGCCGCTCCAGGAGATCTGTTATTGGTCTTAAGTGGTGAAGAAAAATCTACCAGAAAGCAGATGTCTGAGCTTCGTTTGAAGATGGGAGAGGAGCTTGGTTTAAGAGACAGGGCTATATTCAAACCCCTCTGGGTAGTTGATTTCCCGTTATTGGAATGGGATGAAGAAACCCAGCGATTCCATGCCATGCACCATCCTTTTACTTCACCAAAAAGTGAAGATATTCCATTATTGGAATCAAACCCTGGAGCTGTGAGGGCCAATGCCTACGATTTGGTCATCAATGGTGTGGAAATCGGAGGTGGTTCTATAAGAATTCATGATAGGGCTACACAGCAATTGATGTTTAAGCATTTGGGCTTTACAGATGAAGAAGCTCAGAAACAATTTGGTTTCCTTATGGAGGCTTTTGAATACGGAGCTCCGCCACATGGTGGGATTGCATTTGGCTTTGATAGGTTGTGTGCCATTTTTGGTGGATCAGATTCCATCAGAGATTTCATAGCCTTTCCAAAAAACAACTCAGGAAGGGATGTGATGATTGATTCTCCAAGTACCATTGCTGAGGAGCAATTGAAAGAACTTTCTATCAAAGTAGCTATTGTACCAAAGGCTTAAGTTCTTTTTCTGACTGCTTCATTTTGTCATGGTTAATGGCTGTTTATAGGCTATGTATCATGGGATGATGACGCAGTTTTTTTTTCATTTTGTTTAAAAATATTTTTTAGCTTTAGCCTTACTTTTTTACCATTCATAATTGAATTAATCCATTCAAAATTTTCAAACCATAGGGATTAAACTTTTTATTATATCGCGCTGTCTAATCATTGACAATTAAACAACTAACAATGAAAGCATTTGCTTTACAATTACTTTTCTTCACATTTTTATTTGCATACATCTCTGATTTACAGGCCCAAAGAGGAGACTGGAGAAATCAAGAAATTTTTCTTAAAGGCAGAGTCATTGAAGGGGAAACCAAAGAGCCAATGATTGGTGCGAATGTACTGCTAAAGACTGTAACTGATTCATTGTTGGTTTCCGCTGTGACAGGTGTGGACGGAAGTTTTGAAATCAGAAGACCATTAATCCCCGATGTCAAATTGGAAATTTTATTTCTGGGATACCAGAAAATAACCATCAACCATAGCCGGGGAGATGCATTGGATTTAGGGACTTTGGTTTTGATTGAAGACAGCAGGTTACTGGGTGAAGTCATCATTGAAGGTCAGATCTCTGTTGGAGAGGTAAAAGGAGATACGACCTCATTCAATGCCAATGCCTTTAAGACCCGTGAAAATGCGGATGCAGAGGATTTGGTGAGGAAAATTCCTGGTGTTACCATTCAAAATGGAGAAATTCAGGCCAAGGGAGAACAGGTTCAGAAGGTATTGGTTGACGGTAGAGAGTTTTTTGGCAATGACCCCTTTTTAGCACTTAGGAATTTACCTGCTGATGTCATTGATCGGGTAGAAATTCTAGATCAAAGATCAGATCAATCCAGATTGACTGGTTTTGATGATGGCAACTATTCACGTACTATCAATATTGTTACCCGCCCTGATAAAAGAAGTGGGCAGTTTGGCAGGATATATGCCGGGGGAGGTACACAGGACAGGTATGCTGCCGGAGGAAATTTCAATTACTTCAATGGAAATAAAAGGATATCTATTATCGGGCTTTTCAATAATATTAACCAACAAAATTTCTCCTCACAAGACCTGGTAGGTGTTTCTGGTGGGCAAACAGGTGGAGGCGGAGGGCGTGGTAGAGGAAGGCCTGGAGGGGAAGGTAACAATAACTTTCTGGTGGGGCAAGATCAAGGTATTATAACCACAAATAGCCTAGGGCTTAATTACAGTGATAAGATTGGCGAAAAAATGAACCTCACGGCCAGCTACTTTTTCAATTCAACGAATAATAACCTTTTTCGCTTGACAAATAGAGAGATTATTCTGTCTGAGACCAATAGACAATTTTATGAAGAAAGTTTACTTAATAACGTTAAAAACAACAACCACAGGATCAATGGAAGAATAGAATATGACATTGACGATAAAAATGCTTTGATCATCACTCCATCCATAAATTTCCAAAACAATAATACCTTTAACGATAGAGATGGCCTTAACCTATCAGGGATGTTGGATCCTTTGAGTAGTACAAGGACAATCTCCGATGCCACTACTGAAGGGTACAATATTTCCAACAATTTGGTATATAGGTACAAACTGGCTAAACAAGGAAGGACCATATCAACTACGGTATTTACTTCCTGGAACAAAAGGGATCAATTGTCCGAATTGATTGCCGCCAATAGGGATTTTATTAGGGATATCAGAGACACAATCAATCAAGAGACTTTTGGTCTTTCAGATGGATTTAATTACCGGGCAACCGTACAATTTACAGAGCCTGTCACTGAAAAATCCTTATTAACTGCATCTTATCAGATAGGAAATAACAAAACCTCAGCAGACCAACAAACCTTCAGCATGTTGCCTGAATTGGGCATCATGGTTCTAGATACAGCTTTAAGTAATGTGTTTGACAATAAATTTACTATTCAAAGACCAAGTGTAGGTTATAGTTATAACCTGAAAAACTGGAATATCAATGCCAATTTGGATTACCAGTATGCGGTGCAGAATAACGAATCACTTTTTCCCGTGGAGCGTACTTTTGATCAAACCTTTAGCAACTTTCTGCCAGGCATGAATGCTTCTTACAGGAACCGGGATAAAGGCACCTCTTTTAGATTGAGGTATCGTACAAATACCCAAGAGCCATCTGTGAATCAATTGCAAAATGTGATCAATAATCAAAATCCTTTGCAGTTAATTGTTGGAAATCCGGATCTGAAACAGGCTTTTTCTCATTCAGTATTTACCAATTTTTCCAAAATCAATTTAGAAAAGAATAAAACATTTTTCACTTTTCTATTCTTGTCTGTTACGGAAAACTTCATTGGTAACAGCATTTTTATTACGCAATCTGATACCCTGATTAACGGTGAAGTTCTACTTAGACCTAGTGCACAGATCAGCAGACCAGAGAACTTATCGGGACAGTTTAGATCCAGGTTATTTATGACATATGGTACCCCTATTCAAAAATTGCGGTCGCAGTTTAACTCGAATTCCAGTGTATCTTTTAATAGGACCCCTGGATTTGTCAATGATCAGAAAAATTTCAACGATAATATTGATTTGAGTCAAGGTATTACCCTGACCAGTAATATCAGTAAAGATGTGGATTTTACAGTTTCAACAACAGGGACCTACACGATTGTGAATAGTAGTTTGCAAACCACTTTAAGTAATAATTTTTACATCCAAAATTCGAATATTAGATTTTATTATTCTCCCAACAATGGTAAGCTTTTTTTCTCCAATACTGTGAATAATATGTTGTATAGAGGGCTTTCAGCAGAATTGGACCAGTCTGTTTGGCTTTGGAATATTGAAGCCGGATACAGATTTCTGAAAGAAAATAAAGGAGAACTTAAATTTACTGTTTTTGACTTGCTCAACCAGAACAATGCCATAGGCAGGACGGTAAACGATGTGAATATCGAAGATACTTTTACAAGGGTACTTACGAGGTATGGATTGGTATCTTTCACTTATATCATCGGCAATTTTAAGCAAGCAGAGCCTCAACCAGGAAGGTCTTGGGGAGGTGGGGGAAGAACCTGGTAGGTATTTGTTTTGGTCCTTTTTTTACCTATTCATAGCTTTTGTCCTCATGGCTTTGATATTTGGACAGCCAAAGAAAGGGGATTTATCATCAATTGTTTTAGATTTGTGCTTCTGAAAAATCAAAGAGCGCATGCATCAGGAAAAGATAGAAGCCATCAAATCAGCAATAGCCGCAGCAGAGGCAGGCAATCAGGATGAGCTTGAAGCTTACAGGATGAAGTATATTAGTAAAAAGAGTGTGGTTGGGGAGCTGTTTGCTGAAATGAGAAATATTCCAAATGATCAAAAAAAGGAATATGGACAATTGGTAAATGAGGTGAAACAAACGGCTGAGGCTAAATTTCAAGAGCTGATAGAAAAAGTAAATGCTTCCTCCAAAAAGAAGAAGTCAACAGACTTAGATTTGACGCTTCCACCCACTAATGTTGCGGTAGGTGCCATTCATCCATTGACAGCTACCAGACAAAGAATCATCGAGATATTTGAAAGAATAGGATTTAATCTCTCTGAGGGACCTGAAATAGAAGATGATTGGCACAATTTCACAGCTTTGAATTTTCCGGAGAATCATCCTGCCCGAGAGATGCAGGATACTTTTTTTATAGAAAAGAATCCTGATATCGCACTTCGGACCCATACATCCTCTGTGCAGGTGAGGGTAATGGAAAATCAAGAGCCGCCAATAAGAACCCTATCCCCTGGAAGGGTATATAGAAATGAGGCCATCTCTGCCAGGGCACATTGCATTTTTCACCAGGTGGAAGGTTTGTATGTGGATGAAAATGTAGGCTTTGCTGATTTGAAGAACACCCTATACCATTTTGCTAAGGAGATGTTTGGTAAAGAAACCAAAGTAAGGTTTAGACCATCCTTTTTCCCCTTTACAGAGCCCAGTGCTGAAATAGATATCAGTTGTCAACTCTGTGGTGGGAAAGGCTGCAATGTCTGTAAAGGTACAGGTTGGGTAGAAATTGGAGGTTCGGGTATGGTGGATCCTAATGTTTTGGAAAATTGCGGCATTGATTCTCAAAAGTACACTGGCTTTGCATTTGGGATGGGCATTGAAAGAATTGCCATGTTAAAATATCAGATCAAAGACCTGAGGCTCTTCACAGAAAATGACGTTAGATTTTTAAAGCAGTTTAAATCCATGCTTTAAAAAGTAGGACTTTAGGCGCTTCCATCAGGAGCGCCTTATTAATTGGCCAAGATCCTGATGGATTCCAAATAATCCGAAACTTCTCTTAGAAGGCCCATAGATTTTACTGCTCCATTACCAACAATTACTACATCTGCTCCGGCTAAATAGGCTTTCTGTATTTTTTCAAGTGTATTGAGTCCTCCGCCTACCAACAATGGTGCATCTACCTTTCTTTTTACTGCTTTGATGATTTTTGGACTTACGGGTTCAGCAGCCCCTGATCCTGCGTCCAAGTAAAAATATTGAAGTCCTAAATATTGGCCGGCTAATGCCGTGGCTACGCTTAGTTCTGGATTGTGATTCGGTAGGGGAATGGTTTGGCTCATATAATGCACACTCGTTTTTTTTCCTCCATCAACCAGCATATAACCTGTAGGGAGCACTTCTATTTTACTTTGCGCGATGAGTGGAGCG
>NZ_SLAP01000114.1 GCF_007126775.1 Cecembia sp.
AAGGTCCGTGGGTTGAAACCCACGGTTATTATGTAGTTCGTCCCTCTGGGACTACTTTAGAAGTTGATGTTTAGTTTATGAGTAAGTGGATTTTCTATCATCAAGAGCCCTCATCTTCGACCTGTTTTTTTGTGCAGTATATCGTTCGTCCCTCTGGGACTAATGGGGTCTTTGTGCCAGATCCCAGGGTTAAAACCCTTTGTTATCATGTCGATCGTCACTCTGGGACTGATGGGGGCTCCTTGTTTGCTTTGACAATGGGTTGAAATTAATGGTAAATAGATCATGAGTTCCACTGGAACTTTTTAGGCAGGGATGTTTTGGGAAGATGAATTGTCGCTCAGGGTGATATGTTTATCCTTGGGTATGTTAATGGTGGAGAGTTTTTAATTTTTAGCCAATTTTGAGAAAGGTAGAAAAAAGGGAAAAAGCTCCGTAGGAGCGCTCGATATAATAACCACGGCTTTCAAGCCGTGGCCGATAATGGTTTGGAATAGCAAAAGTGCCGTAGGCACGGACGATTTATTCAGGGTCTTATCCATTATATCCCTGTGATGAATTCTAAACTTGAATAACAGCAATTACTCCTTGAAAAAACCAACCTTTGCCCATTTCTTTCTCAGTACA
Organism: Cecembia sp.; assembly: GCF_007126775.1. Taxonomy (GTDB): domain Bacteria; phylum Bacteroidota; class Bacteroidia; order Cytophagales; family Cyclobacteriaceae; genus Cecembia. Next base: position 628 of record NZ_SLAP01000114.1, read on the forward strand.
GGAGTTGTCTCTGTGAAAAATGCCATTCGCATCACCAATTTTTCTACCATGATTTCATGGGGACCACTTGGCAGATCAGCAATTGGAATATGAGTTTCGTAAACACGCTGATTGGATTGGTCCAAAATCACATTGTTCCATTTGGGCATTTGGTAAACAGAATCATCTATGCTTATCCTGTAAAGGTCAGGAGCAATTGATAGTTCTTGCCAACCCAATGTGTCTAAAGTTGTCGAAAACGGTCCGTTCAATAATTGGAGATATTTTTCATCCTCACCATAATAGGCAATCTGGAGCCTAAGGTAATCACTATCAGTTATGTCAGAAGGTATCATTACTCTTCCAAACCTCTGGCTTGGATCTCTTTGGTCTTCATAATACCAGCTTTTCTTGGGCCACTCTAATTGGCTTTCGTTTAAACCTACTTCCTGAAAAAACATGGTGAAGTTTTGGGTGTCTTTTACCACAAAAGGCACGGCAATCAATATGATCAATAACTGATACAATTGGAATTTCCATTTACCTATATTGCTAACATAGGTCGCCCCCAGGGTACTCATAAGATTTTTGGCTTTTGGTGTCCCCTTGTAAAATTTTTTATAAAAAAATTGGGCTAGGCTTAACAATAATGCCGAAAGAATAAAAATAATATATACGATGAAAAAACTGATGTCAAAAACTCTGTATACTGCCAAAAGCAGAAGCAAAAATAAGGTAAGTGGAATAAAAATAAAGGCTAAGTAAACTGGTATTCCAAAAAACAGGCTGCAGATTCTTTCAAGTTTCATGGTCCATTCATTGAGGTCACCGAATGTAATTCCTTTCAAAGTTTTGGGTAAGTTGTCGTCAATGACTCCTTTCGGAAAAGCGTAGCTGACCCCTAGTAACCCTGTCCAGATAAATCGCAATGCCAAATGGGTAATTAAAAAAACTTTGAAAACATTCAGTACAAATGAACTATACATCAAAGTGAGCAGCCCTCCAATATAATTTATTCCCCAATCTTGTATAAGCTTGGCCGAAAACTCATACAGATCCCTGGGGAAAGCCAGGATAAAAGCTAAAGTCAAGCCCGAAATGATGACCTCAGGATTCCAACTATTTTTTTGTAATTTTCTAAATCATGAAAGATCTGTGTTTTCTTTTTCCATAAATGAGCAAATAAACCAATGATAAAAAACTGAGGATGTGAGATTTTGTTATCTAATTTGATTGGATTGGTATAAAGAAAAGAATATTATTTGTCAAATACATGGGTTAAATACAAAAAAATATTTTATGCGAAATGTTCAACTTTCCCCATAAACCTGAATCAAAGCCTCTGTATCCGCTATACTTCTATCCAAGACCCTTGGCAAAATAAATATGCTGATGAAAAGAAAGACTATCGCTGTCAGAATTGACCCAATTAAAATCTTTGCAAATAAGCCCTCTTGTGACCCTTCTTGTCGGTAAACAAAATTATGTCCATAGAGACACATGAGTACCCCAAAATTGGTCATTTGGAAAACGGAGTTGGAAGCCATGTAGGAGGCATACTTTTTATACTTTTTGTGGGTTTTCCAATATCGGATAACTATCCATATAAATGAAAAGAATAAGAATCCAATCATCATCAGGATCCACGCTTTGGAATCCTCCAATAATGCGGAGGATTGGAAAAAGATAACAAGCAATCCCAATGGAAAGATAATCCTGTAGCTGGTAAAGAGTTGCTTGAGTTCATTCCAATAGTAGCCCCAAAGCCTTTTTTCAATCATCTTTTTGTAGGACTCTTCTAGCGCCGAAAATCCAAAAATCCCAAAGGAAGCATGCACTTTTTGGAAAGCATCGGGTAGGGTCAGCTTTGGGTTACTCTCCATCAACTCTTCCACTTTACAGGCCACATGGTCCAGGATTTCATACTGTACATCAATCTCGGGATAGCCCTTGTAGGAAATCAGTTTTTTGAGTTGCTCGATTTGCTCTTTACTTAACTTCATACAGGAAAGGTTTAAGTTTGGTTTGGTAGACCATTAAGAGTCCTCTGTTCGCTAGGAGTAACATAAATAAGATGGCTGTGGTAGTGGCAGGGTTTGAAGTAAGTACATCAAAAATGCTTTCAAAATCATTTAACTGCTTGATAGTAAATAGGAAAATTCCCCATCCAAATAGATGCGCACCAATCAGTACATTGAACGCATCCCTTCTGCTACTGTATAGTCCTTTTCCCTTCAATTCAGGAGCTTTCTCTCCAAAGGTATCTTTGGTATGGTATGTCCAGGCATTAAACAATATTGGAAGTAAAATAAGGATTAAAAACAGAGGTACCATTAGTGCGCTATACAATGAAAAACTAAATCCCATAACTGTTGCTATGGCTAACAACAAGAGATGGCTCAGGATATTTTTAGGAGTTAAAGAAAAAATACTTCTGACAAAACAAGAAGCAAACTCTAAACTTAGCGCATTCTCATGTTTAAATCTGATTTTGAACAGCTTCCATCCGGTCCAGTTCTCTTTTTCTTTTTCCCAAAAGCTATAGACATCCTCAGTTCCTGATGCTTCATAGGCACACAGGATATGATCAAGAATTTCAATATACAATTCCTCACTATGGATCGGGAGTTCAGTTGTCTTTTTTTCTAGGTATTGAAGGTCTTTTGGAGAGATTTTCATAGCAGTCGATTTTTACTTTTTTCTTCTATTTTGAGCCAACTTTATCTTAAGATTAGAACTTGCAATATTTCCAAATACTACGCAGTCTCATAAAGTCTTTGAAGCATGTGAGCTCTTTCAATACTATGGTCAATGCTTTTTCTAATACTTAAGAGGAGAGAGAAGGTAATGAAAACAATGCTGATAGATATCCAATGATCCTTACCCATTGATGCTATGTTCCACCATTGTATTTCATTAGAATGCCATAATAAGATATAAGCAACATATAAACCTATGTATAAAAGGACTGCAAAGGGTGAACTTTGCTTGACAGCAGCATATTGATGGTAGTTTCTTAGTCGTCTCCAGCTTCTTACTGTAATGAGTTGCAAGAGGATGAGAAAAATACCTACAGCAAATAGATAACTTCCGGTATAGGTGTTTCCAAGGAACAGTTGATTTATGAATGCTAAGCCTAGGAACAGCGCAGTTAATCCGAAGGGAAGGATAATCCTCCAACTGGTCCAAATAGTTACAAGTGCTTCCAAGGTGAATTTGGTAGCCTTTTGTTGAATGGATTTTTCATAGGACTCCTCCAAACCCGAAAACCCAAAAATTCCAAAAGAAGCATGGACTTTGGTAAAGGCTGCTTCCAAGGAGAGTTTGGGGTCTTGCTCCATTAACTGCTCAATCTTGCATGCCACATGGTCTAAGATCTCGTATTGCACATCGATGGCTGTATAGCCTTTGTGCGAAATCAGTTGCTTGAGCTGATCGATTTGGTCTTTGGTTAATTTCATAGCTTGATCAGTTTTAGAGTTTTAAGGTTGATAGAATTAAAAATTACCCAACAAAAAGCCAGTAGAATAATACTAAATAAAAGCAGAAAAAAGGGAGTTAAATAAGCGTATGTTGTATTTTCCAGTACTTTTGGAAGTAGTTGAGCCAATAAATTGGTGATCCCAAAAATGAAAAGATGGGTACCAAAAAATTGTTGGGCCAATACGTACTTAGGTTTGTGGACGCTTGGATCCAATGACCATGTAAATCCATACTTGGTTTTATTGAAGTAGATGGAAAATCCTACCAATGAAAATAGGACTAAGGCAGAAACTATGTAAGTGCCTTCCGGGCCTGTAAACTGAAAAACAGGGATAAATAGTAAACCCACGAACAATAATATGCCTAGTTTTTTCCAGCCCAAAGTCCAGATTTTATAGCTTGAGCGAGCGGTCAATAAGAACTCCTTCCAAGCAGATTTTTCTAATTCTTTTTCCAAGCCCTTGATAACAGACCAAGAAAAAGTATCGTCCAGTTCTTCTTTCTTTTCTAAAAATTCCTTTACTGAAACCTGCTCTAAAGCCGAGATATAATGGTCCAATAACTCATCATAGATTTCTTGATAAGCGATCAAGCAACGATCGAGTCGGGCTTTGATGGTTTGGGTTTCAGTTTCAGTAAGCGTTCTCATGGATTTTCAGAATACCTTTTAAAGTGATTTTGGCAGAGTTTTTTTGAATTCTTTGTTCTTTCAATCGTTAATGAGTTAATGGTAAGGAATGCTGCTTGATTGCGATGTAAATTAATAGAGCTATAGATGGGACAATAAAAGCATAACCAATAATCAGTACTTGACTAGGTTCTTGATAACCATGGTAGTGAAGCATAAACGAGGGGACTAGCAAAACAAAGTTCATTAAATTAAAATAGAACAAATGCTTTTTGAACGCTGCTTCATGGATTGCCTTTTTCGCTTTGTTTTGTACCAACAAAAAAGGAATGTTTTGTGAGGCATAGGCTGCAAAAGCAAGTAGGGCAAAAACCATCAGTAGTGTGAGATTGGCAAAGGAATGAAAGCCCATGAAGCAATACAGGCTGTAATTCAACGCCAAAAGCAAGGCAAGGATACCTATTGTTAATTTGTTGAAATTCTGTAATGATATTTTTGTAAGTAATAGCTTGTCTAAATCTCTTGTTGCCAGTGTTACTTGTTGCTTTTCCATTTGACGAATGGTGGACCAG
>NZ_SLAP01000134.1 GCF_007126775.1 Cecembia sp.
AAAGCTTATCAGAACGTCTCCAATAAAGACCAATTGATTGTCATAGGTGCTGGTCCGGCAGGATTATTTGCAGCACTGCGGGCCATTGAATTAGGCATCAAGCCTATCCTGATCGAAAGAGGCAAGGATGTAAGGGCCAGAAGGAGGGATTTGGCAGCAATCAACAAAGAGCATATTGTCAATCCCGAATCCAATTATTGTTTCGGGGAAGGAGGAGCGGGTACCTATTCAGATGGAAAATTATACACAAGGTCCAAAAAGCGGGGAGATATTAGAAGAATAATGGAAATCCTGGTTGCCCATGGTGCCACAGAAGAGATCTTGGTGGATGCGCATCCGCATATAGGTACCAACAAACTGCCTAAACTGGTGGCAGAACTAAGGGAAAGTATCCTGCAGGCAGGAGGGGAAGTTCTTTTTGACACCAAGGTGGTGGATTTCATTTTGGAAGGGAATGAGATGAAAGGAGTGGTCACCCATGATGGGGAAAAAATCAAGGGAATTGGGGTCATTTTAGCCACCGGACATTCTGCAAGGGATATTTTTCATTTGCTGAAACACAAAAACATCTTGATAGAAGCCAAACCTTTTGCCTTAGGGGTGAGGATTGAACACAGCCAAAACCTGATTGATCGGATTCAATACCATTGTGAGGTGGACAGAGGACCCTATTTGCCGGCTTCTTCTTATTCTTTGGTACAACAGACCTACTTTCAGGGCAAGCAGCGGGGTGTCTTTTCATTTTGTATGTGTCCAGGTGGGTTTATTGTTCCTGCAGCTACTTCTCCAGGAGAAATTGTGGTTAACGGCATGAGTCCCAGTAGAAGGGACAGCAAGTATGCCAATTCAGGAATGGTCGCAGCTGTTGAACTGGAAGATTTACCCCAATATCAGAAATATGGACCTTTGGCTGCCATGATGTTCCAGGCAGAAGTGGAGCAAAGGGCATGGAAATTCGGAGGAGAAACCCAAACAGCACCAGCCCAGCGCATGGTGGATTTTGTCAATAAAAAGGTCAGTAATTCGCTTTTGGATACTTCTTACCAACCTGGTTTAAAATCCGTGGATATGTATGAAGTGCTGCCAGATTTCATTGCGGAAAGGTTGAAACAAGGCTTTGCGGCTTTTGGAAAAAAGATGAAAGGTTACCTGACCAATGAGGCGCAAATCATTGGTGTGGAAAGCCGAACCTCCTCACCTGTAAGAATTCCAAGAGACAGAGAGAGCTTTGAGCACCCTATCATCAAGAGACTTTATCCATGTGGGGAAGGTGCCGGATATGCCGGGGGCATAGTATCTGCGGCCATGGATGGAGAAAGGTGTGCTGAGAAATTGATTGCAGAATATGTAAGGTAATTAGGATAAATGATGTAAAATGAAGAGTGATGAATTAAGTTTAAAGAAAAAGTCCTAAAAGGCGAATTGGTTTAAATGATTAAAGTTTAAGGGCCTAAGGTTTAGTGGTGATTTGGATTTCGAAACGGTTTTTTTAAAAAAAGAGCAAAAAATACCCCATATGGGGTATTTACATAAGTTCGTTTTATATAGACATTTGACTTTATAACGGTAAATAAGCAAAACTTTTAAAATATTATCCAACCATAACTTTTATTTGAACTGAACACATAAAAATCGGATCCTAGGATCCGATTTTTATATTATCTGACTATCCTAAATCAAATTCTGGGCGCCAATCCATTTTTTTCCCTGTATACAAGGATTCATTGGCCAAAGCTACTGCAATAGCAGTCTTACCCGCATTGATGATATTGGAATAAGGTAGTTCTGATTCCATTAGACAACGATAATAGTCTTCCATGGCATAAAAGGAACCATCCCTTGTGGGCTGATCCAGTATTTTGACCCCTTTTTTGTCAGAAGACCAGGTCAATCGGGTAGCACCGGAGACGCCATCCACTTGTTCCAGTTCAGCTCTAGTCTCAGGTTCGGGGTAGAAGATACCCTCATTCATCAACAAGGACACCATACCCTTACTTCCTTTGATTTTAAAGGAATAACCTTCGTATTGATTGGCACAAGTGGCACCAAAATTTCCAACCATTCCTTCCTGTTCATAGCGTAAGGTAACCTGAACATTATCAAAAGTCTCCCTGCCATCTTTGAAATGATCTATTCCCCCGACCCCATAAATGGAAGAAGGTCGGGCATCAAAGGCCCAATGGATAAAATCCATCTGATGGGAGAGCAATTCAGCTACCAAACCACCTGAATATTCCTTGTACATTCTCCAGTTGATCTTTCTTTCCAATTCCGGATTGGGAACAGGCCTTCTCCAATCATTATTTCTGTCCCATCTTGCACTGACTTGGGTTACTTTACCCAACCAGCCCTCCTTGATCATTTCCTTCACCTTAAAATAAAGGGGAGAATAACGATATTGGTGACCAATTTGGATGACCTGATTGGGATATTTACCTTTGATTTTATTCAGTTCAATGGCCTGCGCTGTATTGAAGACCATGGTTTTTTCCAAAAAGAGGTGTTTACCTGAATCCAACACTGCTTTGGCATGATCAAAATGCAGATACAGCGGTGTAGCGACCAAGATCACATCCAAGTTCCTCTGATCCAATAGAGCCCTATAATCCCTATGAAATTGGATACCGGTTGGAAAATTCCTTTTGGCTTTATCCAATCTTTCGGGAAGGTCGTCACAAATACCTCTCACAATAAATTTACCGGGCATACTGTTGAGAACCTGGTGCAATCCCGAACCCCGATCACCATATCCTAAAATTCCAATGGAATACACCTTGTCATTGGGGGCACCTGCAGACAGAGGAAGCACTGTAGAAGCGGATAAAAGGGCACTTAACTTTACAAAATCTCTTCTTTTCAAAGCAAATAGGTTATTAGGTTTTAACTTTGGAATATAAAAAACTTTTGGCTTTAAACACCAAGGAAATCAATGATCCGTAATCTAATTTGATAATTGGTTGATTATTGTAAGACAATTGCTGACAGAAAATGTTATTTACCCATACAAGAAGCCGTAAATTTCCTATAATTGTCAAAGAAGCATGGAATTTGTAATCGTCGATATTGAAACTACAGGAGGCAATCCCAGTCAGGGAGGGATTACTGAAATTGCGGCTTTGGTTTTCAATGGCAACAACATTATTGAACGCTTCCATACCTTAGTTAATCCAGAACGGTATATCCCCAATTTTATTACCGGACTTACGGGTATCAGCCAGGAAATGGTGGAAGATGCCCCAAAATTTGAAGAAATAGCAGAAGATCTCTGGAATCTTCTTGAGGGAAGAACTTTCGTCGCCCACAATGTCAATTTTGATTATGCCTTTATCAGGGAAGCCTTTAAAGCTATCGGAAAAGAACTGAATCTTCCTAAGCTTTGTACGGTAAGATTGAGCAGAAAAGCATTCCCTGGTTTGGGCTCTTACGGTTTGGGAAGAATATGTGAGCAATTGGCCATAGAAATCAGCCATAGGCATAGGGCTTTTGGAGATGCAGAAGCAACAGCTATTCTCTTCCAAAAGATTTACCAGCATCAATCGGATATCATTTTTCAAAGCCTTAAAAAAGGGAAAGGGGAACAGTTTTTACCTCCCCACATCAGTCAGGAAAAATTCCAATCTCTTCCTGAAGCCACTGGCATTTATTTTTTTCATGACAGGCATGGTCAGGTCATTTATGTGGGCAAAGCGGCAAATATCAAATCAAGGTTTAAAAGTCACTTTTCAGGGAATTCTGAAGAAAAACTCGCTTTGAAGTCAGAAATCCATGATATCACTTGGGAATTGACCGGTTCCGAATTCCTGGCCTATCTCTTGGAAATACTGGAAATCAAAAGCCTTTGGCCCAAATTTAACAGGGCACAAAAATACAAGAGCAGTCAATGGGCATTGTTCCAATATGAAGACAGTAATGGATTTATCCGCTTCCAGGTAAGCAAAAACAATCCAAAAATCCAAAGCATTATGGAATTTGACTCCCATTCAGAAGCCTGGAAATTTATGATGGATAAAACTACTGAATTTGAACTTTGCCCAAAATTGACCGGAATTCAAAAAACTCCTGAAGCCTGTTACGACCATCAAATAGGCAAATGTCATGGTGCTTGTTGCGAAAAGGAAAAACCAGCATTATACAATCAACGGGCCAAGGAATTTCTTGCTTGTATAACCAATAATAAAGGTGCGGTTTTGATCAAGGATAAAGGGAGGTCTACCCATGAGAACTGTGCACTTTATTTCGAAAATGGTGTTTTTTCTGCTTATGGTTTTATATCCCAGGAAGAATATCAAAATAACAATGAAGAAATTGTAGCAAGCCTCCGAATTGTAAAACACATTCCTGAAACCAAATATATCCTGCGAAGCTTTATTCCAAAGATCCATCAAAGGAATATAATTCCTATATGAGACCAAGGTTTTAGGGGTTCAGGGTTCATGGGTTTAAATGTACCTTTTAAGGTTCGTAAAACTATGAACATTTGAATCGGAGTAGTTCAGAATTCAGCTTGCTCCGAAGTATTTCAGAGGGTTCAGGATTTTAAGAGCCAAGGCAAAAGCGATACAAAGGGCTTGTCGAAGGGGGAAAAGGGGTTTTGCATCTTATGTTAATTAAACATCTAAAAATCTAAATCCACCCCATAACTTTTAATACACTTATGCCTCCAAGAATTAAAGTTATTCCCCATATAAAAAGACTGAGTAGATTGAATCCCTTCGTATTCGTATAAAGATGAAGGAGTGATTTTTGATTGGCCAGCCAGATTACATAAGCTGATAACAAGGGAAGTAATATGCCATTCGCCAATTGTGCCATGGTGATCAATTGAACAGGCCTTATGCCTAATGATGCAAATACCAGTCCCAAACCTAATATCACGAGAATACTGCCCCGCATAGGCCAACTTTTTATATCCGTTGACCAACCAAAACAGCCTGAAATGACCATTGCACCGGCCAAGGGTGCTGTAATGGCAGAGGTAATACCTGCTGCAAATAATCCAAAAGAGATAAAATATGTTGCCCAAAGACCACCCAATAAAGGTTCAAGGCCCTTAGCCAAATCAGTTGCTGACTGTACCTCAAACGCAGCTCCTGCATGTGCAGTGATGACAATTGCCATGGAAACCAGGCCACCAATTACTACCGAAATAATGGTATCAGCTCTGACATAACGCAAATCAGAAACCTCTTGCCATCTCTTAGCAACCAAACCCGAATGTAAAAAAAGATTATAGGGAACTACAGTGGTTCCTATCAATGCTACCGTAGTAATGATCGTATCTGTCCGAACTACAGGAACAAAACCTTGTAACAAAAACCCCAAATTTGGCTGTACCATCAATGCAGTGCTGATAAAAGCCAAACTCATCACGATTACCAAACCAGTAAGTACTTTGGTAATAAAAGTGTAACTACCACTGAACAAAAGCAGCAAAGCCAATAATCCTATCAAAAAATTTAAGGGCTGAAGTTCGAGTTTATAGAAAGAAATAGGGGAAATATCTATCCAAATAGCCGCTCCCAAAGCACCGCCACCAATATTTCCTGCTTCATAGGCAGCATTCCCAATGACGACGGCAAGCAATACCAATCCAATGGAAAAATATCGCCAAATAGCTTTTTTGATTGTAACGGAAATATTTGCTGCCAATCCCCGCTGACTGATCAAGCCAATCCGCGCCGCCATCTCCTGTAAGACAATGGTGGTAATAACAGAAAGGCCCAATGCCCAAAGCAATTCATAGCCAAACTGTACGCCTGCAAGGGTGCATACGGTCACAGTTCCCGGCCCAATAAAAGCAGCGGCTACCAAAGGTCCAGGACCAAGGTATTTCTTCCAATTGCTGATCATGGTGCCTGCTGTAAAGCATATATAGCAAAAGATCCCAACCAATGCGTTCCCTCATAATTATCATCTACAATGGATGGCAAAGAATATTCGATATGTTGGTTGGCAATAGCAATCAAATGTCCGTATTCCTCGGGAAATGCATTGATCAAGCCATATAAAACCCAGGCCCTACTGAAATTCAAACCGTCAAGATGCACCAATTTGCCATCCGTCCGGTCACTGACTCTACCAGGTGCCAATTCAAATTCCCTATTGGCCAGAGTAGGCATAAAGCGGTCTACCCAGGTTTTAAAATCATCGGGACTGAGTATTTTACGCATCACATCCAACTCCTGTAAACAGGGAGATAAGAAATCAAAACCACTGGGTTCCCAAGTCAAAGGACAGTCCGTATCATCCTGAAACCAATCCATTGCCCTGTTTTTTATCATTTCTTTCAATACTTCGTCCTCTAAGGTTTGCGCATAATCATAGGCCAAAGACAGGCCAAAGGCGATATTGGTATGTTCACCAACCCGAATGGGGTAAATCAACTTAGGTAAAAACTCCAGGTATTTCTCCACCATCAGGGCTGTCAAAGGCTGTAAGTTTTCCTCCAACTCTCTGGCCAAAGGATCATCCCAAACATACAATTCCTCCGCCAATTTCAAAACCCAGGCCCAACCATAGGTCCTTTCAAAGCTGCTGTTTTGGGGCATATGGAAATAAGCCACTTCAACGGCAATATTTTCCTTACTGATATTTTCCAACAGCTTGCTTTGGATCAACTCCCTTTGCTCCAATTCAGGAAATTGCCTTAGCAAAGCCACCAACATCCAGTGACCGTGAACACTTGAATGCCAGTCAAAACAGCCATAAAATGCAGGATGAAGTGCTTTTGGACCTTTTAAGTAGGATTCACTTTCCAAGGTCTGATTCAATTTATTGGGATATTCCTCCTGTAGGCAGTGAAGGGGCATAGCAGCCAATCGATTGGCCTCCTCCAATGTCAATTCAATGCCCTTGATCGCTGGTTTTTCCTCCAGGCTGTCATTTCCTGGTTGGCAGCTTATGGCAATTAAGCCAAGGAATGTATACAAAATCAGGGATTTTTTCATAGGGTATCACTTCGTCCAAAGCTTGAATTAAAAGGAAAAAACTTGAATTGAAAAGGAATAATACCTGAACTCTTTCAGATTTGTTTCCTTATTTTGTAAGCGGACGAATAGTATTCCCTGTAAGTAATAAAATCAATTTCATATTCAGAATGAAAGTAGGTGTAATAGGCGCCGGAGCTGCCGGGTATTTTGCTGCTATACATGCAGCCCATTCGGGTGCTTCGGTATATTTGTTGGAAAAGACTTCCAAAACCTTGTCCAAGGTGAAAATTTCGGGAGGAGGAAGATGTAATGTCACTCACGCGGCCACCGAAAATTCAAAACTGGTCAAGAATTATCCAAGGGGAGAAAAATTTTTAAAAAAAGTATTTACGCATTTCAGTGTTATTGACACCATTTCCTGGTTTGAGAGTAGGGGAGTTCCCTTAAAAGTAGAATCAGATGGGCGGATCTTTCCCCTATCTGATAAATCCCAGTCTATCATTGATGCGCTACAAGAAGAAGCAATCAAACTTGGGGTTCAAATTATTTTGAATCAGGGAGTGGAGAAAATTCAGCCTGATAGAAATAAGTTCAAAGTACTATGCCGGGAAAAAGACTGGGAGTTTGACCGGCTTATCATATGTATCGGCGGTTTTCCCAAAGAATCTGGTTTTGGATTTATAAAGGAATTAGGACATAAAATTGTGTCTCCCATTCCTTCATTATTCACCTTCAACACGCCCAATGAGCCATTGAGAAAACTGATGGGCTTATCAGTTCCACAGGCATTAATAAGGCTGGAAGGGAGCAAAATGGCTTACAGTGGCCCGGTGCTGATAACCCATTGGGGTCTGAGTGGTCCTGCAGTACTCAAGTTATCGGCATTTGGTGCAAAATGGCTTCATGAAAAAAGTTACTTGTGTAATGTGCACATCCGCTGGAACAAAGATTGGACAGAAGAGCAATTGGTAAGAGATCTTCAAAACTTCAAAACCCAGCATCCAAAGAAAAAAATAAGCAGTAATCCACTTTTCGAAATGCCGGCAAGACTTTGGGTACATATATGTGGGAATTCCGAAATCAATGAGGATCTTCTCTGGCAAAATCTGGCAAAAAAACAATTCCATAAATTGGTTCAGAATCTTTTTTGCTATATTGTGAGCGTGAAAGGAAAGACAACATTCAAAGAAGAGTTTGTTACTGCAGGTGGTGTTGATTTGAATGAGGTAAGTCCTGAAAACATGGAAAGTAAGCTTATAAAAGGTTTGTTTTTCGCAGGTGAGGTGCTTGATATTGATGGTATAACCGGAGGTTTCAATTTTCAGGCTGCCTGGAGCACCGGTTACCTGGCCGGTAAAAATGCTATACTATAATTTTGAGCATGTTAAATACGCCACCTTTGAATTTTGACAAAATCGATGAGATGACTGATGGAGATGCCGATTTCAAGGCGGAACTTATCACGGCCATTTACAATTCCCTTGTTGAATTGAGGGATGTTTATATCCAGGGGGCAGCAGAAGAAGACGAAGAAACCATTCAGGAAATACGGCACAAGGTGAAGCCTTCACTTGCAATGTTTGAAGTAAATCCCTTAAATGATATTCTTTCGGAAGGAAAAGAAGTGATTGAAACATCTGGTTTTGGTCCAGAATTTTTAGCTCATTTTGAAAAATTCCTCGATGCGGTTCAGGAAGCCATTGATTTTGTCGAGCCTGAGTTCAAGAAAATCGCAGGTACAGAATAAGCAAGGCCCTTACTTCATCACCAGATCTACCAACCTGTTGGAATAGCCGGCTTCATTGTCATACCAACCTACGATTTTTATCAAATTGCCTTTGGATGATGTCAGTTCGGAATCAAAAATACAGGAATGCGGATTGCCGATAATATCAATGGATACGATGGGATCTTCTACGTATTCCAATATGCCCTTCAATTCAGCTTTTGAACTCTCCAAAAACGCCTGATTGATTTCCTCTCTGCTGGCATCTCTTTCCAATTGTACAATCAGATCGGTCAAAGAACCATCCGGAACAGGTACCCTCATCGCAGACGCCTCTATTTTGCCTTTCAAATGAGGCAAAACGATTTCCATGGCTTTGGCAGCATGGGTAGTAGTCGGAATGATGGAATATGCCGCTGCTCTTGCCCTGCGGAGGTCCCTATGGGGTGCATCGTGTAAATTTTGGTCATTGGTATAAGAGTGAACAGTAGATACAAAACCCTTAACAATTCCGAATCGCTCATCCAGCAACTTGACCATTGGGGCAAGACAGTTGGTAGTGCAGGAGGCATTCGAAATAATTTTTTCATTTCCGGTCAATATGTGGTCATTTACACCCAATACGACAGTAGGAACGTCTTTATCCTTTGCTGGAGCAGTAATGATCACTTTTTTAGCTCCCGCCTTCAAATGTCCCGAAGCACTGGATTTATCAGTAAACCTGCCGGTTGATTCCAAAACAATATCCACATCCAGGTCTCCCCATGGAATTTGAGAAGGATCCTTTTCCGCAAAGATTTTTATTTGATGGTTTTTGATGAAAATATCTCCCTCATGGACACTTACTGTATGGGGATATCTTCCATGAACTGAGTCGTATTGTAGCAAATGAGCCAATGTTTTAGGATCAGTCAAATCATTGACTGCCACCAGGTCAATGCCTTCTTTCTCCATTAACAATTTGATGGTCAATCGGCCTATTCTGCCGCAACCATTTACAGCCACACGCTTATTTCTCATATAGTTGGTCAGTCTGAAATCAATAAGGGGGTGAAATTAATAAAGTTGGTCCGTAAAGACTAAAATTATTTTTTCCTGCTAGTTTTCAGTATTTTGAGGTGTTGAACCAAATATTTTTTTGTCAGGTTTTGGAATGTAGATTTAAGCCTCTATATTTGCATCACCGTTTAAAAAACGGCTTACAGAAAGCCAAAAACGGTCCGTTCGTCTAGGGGTTAGGACGCATCCCTTTCACGGATGAAACACGGGTTCGATTCCCGTATCGACTACGAAAAATTGATGTTTTTCAACGTTCTGATTGCCGAAAGCATGATGAATTTGTTTTATGGTTGTTAGTGGTTAAAGTGAATGAAAACCCAATCTTCTAGGTTGGGTTTTTTTCATTATACCAGCAGCAACCCTTCATCTCTTAGGGCGTTCCAGGTAGCCGATTCCAAAAAATCATTCCAATTCCCTCCAGATATATGGTTAAAACTTTCTTCAAATTCTTGAAAAGTCATAGACTTGGCTTCAGCTAAGGGTCTAAGATGTAAAAGCACACCCATTAACCAGCTGGCATGTGTTGCCTCTAATTTCACTTTTGTACTGGCATTTTTGTGTTCAAAATACAACTGATGTCCCACTTTTTCTTTTCCTTTTTTGCGATATGTATAGGTCTTATATTCAACATCTCCTCCAATCCAGATAACTTTGGTACTTGGCTTGTAAATCTCAGGATGCTCTTCATGTAGTACTTTATTGATAAAGTTGGGCGGAACAGTGGTTTTTGGTACCCTAAAATCAAACCATTCCTGTAAGGGAAAATCCAGGCATATTCCATGCATGTAATTGAATAGGGCTTTCTTCAGACCAGCACCAAAATGTTCATGGTCCGTCCCCAATGGGTCCTCATGACTAAGATCGTTATCAGCAAAAAGGCCGGGCTCCGGACCCGTTTTTACTACCTGGTAGACTTTTGGGTCTTGGCCTATGGGAGCGTGGGCTGTCATTGCGAAAAGGTGCCAAAATCCCGATTGTAATACCTCATTGGCAAATAATTGCCGTACCATTTCCAAACTGTCTATGGTTTCCTGGGCTGTTTGGGTCGGAAAGCCATACATCAGGTAAGCATGTACCATGATACCTGAATCAGTAAAATTTCTGGCTACTCTGGCCACCTGGGCTACAGTCACCCCCTTTTGCATTAACTCCAAGAGGCGGTCTGATGCCACTTCCAATCCCCCAGAGACTGCGATACAACCCGAAGCTTTTAAAAGCCTGCAAAGGTCAAAAGTAAAACGTTCCTCAAAACGGATGTTGGTCCACCAACTGATCTTCAGCTTCCTCTTGAGTATCTCAATGGCCAATTCCCGCATCAAGGCAGGAGGTGCTGCTTCATCCACAAAATGAAAACCAGTTTCCCCTGTTTGTGCAATCAATTCCTCGATCCTGTTACAAATAATTGCTGCACTGATGGGTTCATAATTTTTGATATAATCTAAGGTGATATCACAAAAAGTACATTTTTTCCAATAACAGCCATGGGCCATAGTCAGCTTGTTCCACCTACCATCCGACCAAAGCCGATGCATTGGATTGGCAATTTCTATCACGGAAAGGTATTTTTTAAGTGGAAGGCCTGAATAATCAGGAGTTCCTATTTTACTGAAAGAAATATCACTTTCTTTTGCCCCATTGATATAGACTACCTGTGCCTCTTTTAATACAAATGTCCTTTTCAGTTGCTCAAGTACCCTTTCCCCATCCAAAAACTCCAAAAGACAAGTCAAAGGTTTTTCTCCATCATCCAAGGTGATGAAATCCAGGTATCTAAATACGCGTGGGTCTTTGAGAGACCTCAGCTCCGTATTCGGATATCCACCCCCCATGGCTACTTTGATATGTGGGTAATTCTCTTTGATGTAAGCTCCACAGCGAAGGGCACCATACAAATTACCGGGAAAAGGGACGGATAAACAGATAAGAAAAGGCTCAGCTGCTTGGATTTCCTTTTCCAATTCTTCCACCAGATACCTATCCGTGAAAGAAAGTCCTGATTCCAAGGCTTCATGCAATGGATCAAAGGAAACAGCAGACCTACCCAAGCGCTCTGCATAACGACTGAATCCAAAATAAGGATCCAACAGCTCCTGAATCAGATCTCCTAAGTCTTCCAGATACAGGGTAGCCAGGTGTCTGGCTCTGTCCTGAATGCCCATGGTACCAAAAGCCCATTCCAGATCATCCAATTGTTCAAAACGAGATGCCTGCGGCAAAAAACCTCCATCACAGATATTGTATGCTAAAGTGGGGTTTTCAAATTGCAGGAAATGGATTATAGGGGAGATGGTCTGTATATATTCTTCTCGCAACTTGTAAATTCTACGGCTATTGGGACTGAAACTTTGGATATCCTTTTGGCCAATTGCTTCAAATACCTCTTGCAATCCCTCCTTAGAAAATATCCTCAGGATAACCCGAATACCCAGATCCGATTGAAAAGTACTTTTCCCCATAGTATTGAGATAACCCTTGATATAAGCAGTTGCAGGATAGGGCGTATTGAGTTGGGTGAAAGGAGGAGTAAGGAGAAGAATGGATTTGGACACTTGAATAAATTTTACCCACAAATTTGGTGATTTTTTCTGGAGAAAGTGGGATATATTGGTAAAAAGCAAAGGATTAATCCAGCTGCCTGTAAAAATAAACAGGCAGATCATTAAAACAACATGGGCCAGGATTGACCAAACGGCCATCATGATAAAGAAACAGCCTTTCAGTAGTACCCCAACCAAAAACAAAGGACCCTAAGCTGGGACAAGACGAACAAAATTCATCGGTTACATCTTCAAATTGAGAAGCCTTCATTATCAGATCAAACCAATCGTATTGTAAAATGTAGACTGAGCGGATCTCCTTTGACTGCAATTCACTGGGTTCTGACAGCCTGTACTCACCCCAAAATTCAATGCCTGTCTTTGAATTAAATTTTTTGAATGTTCCTGCTCTATAGAAAAGGTAAGTTTCTTAATAGCCTATTTGATCTTCAGACAGGCTGGTCCCTAAATGAGGAGTAACAACTTCTGTTTTTTCCCAAGAACTGTCCACAAGAAAGTCTGGACCATGCTCATTATCCTGAGTGCAGGATGTCAATACCAAAAATGAAAGAAAAGTGAATAGATACTTCTTCATCATGACACTTTTTTAAAGCAAATATACGCGAAATTAAAGAATAAGTTATTTTCCTCTTATTTCCAACACCAAATATTCTCATGAAACATGAAAAAAGGCAAAAGAAAATACTTTTGCCTTTTGCTTTTTTTCCCACCCTGCAACTTGGCCCCGAGCTAAAAATGTCCACTGTACATTTTCTTAACGCTCAGTCCTCCTTTTACCTTTTCCTTAAATTACATTTTATCCCCAAAGAAAATAGCATTCAAAAACAGTTTATTGGTTCCAAACCATGTCCCCCTAAAATTGGGATTGTCAATAAAATGAATGACCCTTCCTTGACCCACAGGTGACACCAGGACACTGGCACTTTGCTTAACTTTCTCCAAGTTGGCATCAGAAATATAACCGCCCAAAAGAGGGTTTTCAGTATAACGAACCGGCGTTTGGTATTTGTTTTTGGAAGGTTTGAAGAATATGCTGGAATTTCTATAAACCGGAATTTCCTTGCTTCTGTAGCCATAGCCAAGTGGGTGCGTATTGTCCAAATAGGTAAGGTAGATACTTCCTCCAATGGCTTTGGCGCCCTCAAAATCCCGTCTGGAAGCAAAAGGAAGGAATGCAGGTTCTGAAATCAGTTCTAAAGAGAGGTATTCTTCTTTTACAATTTCCTGTGATTGTAGCCATTGACTTGCTGATCTCAGGGAAATGATCGTCCCTCCACGGTTCAACCAATCTTTCAAATGATTGATTTGACTATTGTTCAAGATATTGTAAAAA
This sequence comes from Cecembia sp., assembly GCF_007126775.1. Classification (GTDB taxonomy): domain Bacteria; phylum Bacteroidota; class Bacteroidia; order Cytophagales; family Cyclobacteriaceae; genus Cecembia. The sequence goes on from NZ_SLAP01000134.1 coordinate 13,606, forward strand.
CCAGAAGGAAGGATCAGTGTATTATAATCATAGAGGTTGACCCTATTGAATAGGCTCAGGTCCATTTTAGTGATGGGCATACCTACTTTGGTGTCCAATAAATGCCAGATTTCTCCTGCTTCATACTGAGAAGTGCCCTGACCGATCAGCATAAGCACTTTAGGTGTTCTGACTGCGGAAATATTATTACTTCCCAGATCAATGCCCTTTAAACTGAAACCGGTGGTGGTGGCGTACACATGTTGGCCACTGGTAGCGGCAGCTTCCTTCAATAGTTGTCTGACGGTTGCCTCATCATGCTGCTGGAAGCCTATAGGAATAATCAGAGAACCCGCAGGAAAATCTTTGCTGCCGTCTTCAGTAGCCGAAGTAAAGGGCAGGGCAGTCACTTCCGCATGCAGACCAGCCGTTTGTATATGATGTAAAAATTTTGGCGCAAAGTAATCCGACCAATCCACCAAATAAGCGACATATTTTCCCACTTCCGGGAAATGTAGATCCTGCGCTGGCAGCTCATGGAGTTCATTACCGGATTGAAAGGCAGTTTGTCCTGCATAAGGCATACCATATGCCAATGCCATGGTCCAAGAGGAAGCATCATAAAAAACGGAATCGGCAAACTCGGTCACTTTTTCAAACATACTGCGAACCATTCTGTACTGGGGCTGAGAAGTTGGAACCACCCACGATTTGCCTTTCTTGAAACTTTTCCCTTCGGCTGTCAGGTCTCTATTGTTTTCAAAAACCTTGATTTTATGATCCAACAACAACTTAAGGAAAAGCCTGTTTCTGGAATCGTCATATTCATCGCCAAACACATAGGCTTTTACCCGATCTGCCCTGGCTTCTGAAACTGCCGTTTCAAAAAATTCTCTCAGATAACGGTGCATGTACTCTCTTTCCTTTACCCCTGCTTCCATGGTCGCCAAGGAGATTTCAAGTTGGTTGCGGATGGTAAAAGGAAAGGTAATGTCACCCCTTTGGGAACTTTGGATATGCCCTCTGGAAGAACCTTGTTCAAACACCAAGCCTAAACCACCTTGAATATCGGGATAAGTAGACCCATAACCCGGATAACTGTTGTCAAAAACTTCTTTGGTCCAATAAAGACTTCCGATGTTATCCAAAGCTTTGACAAAGTATGTAGCAAATTTGCTGTTTATGTCTTCATAATTTTTCCTTGGAACCACCGGATTTTCACTCCCAAAAGGCTTGGTAGGTTCAAAGAAATAAGTGCTATTTGTACCCATTTCGTGGAAATCACCTACCACATTGGGATACCAAGTGTGGTACCAAGCTATTTTTGACTGAAGTTCAAGCTGAGCCAATGGCATCCAATCTCTATTTAGGTCAAACCAATAATGGTTGACCCTCCCAGATGGCCATATTTCATTATGTTCCCGGTCCAATGGGTCTGCTATGGGAGGAAAACCTTTATGCATATTGGCCCAATTGGTATGTCTATCCCTGCCGTCCGGGTTGATGGCCGGGTCAATCATCACCACAGCATTTTCTCTGATTTCTTGGGCCATTTCGGATTGGGATGCCAAAAGCCAATACGCTGTCAATATAGCTGCTTCTCCACCAGATGGCTCATTTCCGTGTACTGAATATGCCAAATTAATTATCGCTGGCATGGCACTTACATCTGGAAGGTTTTGTTGGAGGTCCACAAGTTGAAGATGGGTCAAACGAACCTCTTCAAGGTTTTGAATATTGTCCTTTTTACTGATTACCAACACCACCAGAGGTCTACGTTGGTTGGTATGCCCAACAATCTGCAGTTCTGCCATTTCAGAATTTTCAGCCAAAGCTTCAAAATAAGCAACTAACCTGTCGTACCGCGTATGCCATTCTCCGATTTCATAGCCTAGAAAGGCTTCGGGATTGGGGATTTGAGAATCAAATTTTTCATTCGGAAAAAAATAATCCAATTGCGCTTGCACTTGAATAACAGTACATAGCATTAAAAGGAATAGGAGTAGTTGTTTTTTCATATTTGAATATTTTTTGAAAAATATTACATAATGTGTGCTTTTGAAAATGAAAATACATTAACGGCTTTTGAATACTAGGGATTTGAATTAATTTGGTTCCTAATTAAAAATTAACCAATAAACCTATGAAGATAACAAAGCATTTTTGCACCATGCTGCTAGTTCTAGCTGGTATGCCCTTAATGGCACAACAAAAAGACATCAAGCTTCCTCCTGAAGCTACCGAATTCTGGGAGCCTGTAGTCAGGAAAGTTACCCCTGGGTCAGAAAACAGCCAGGCACCTTCGGATGCCATTGTGATTTTTGATGGTTCCAGTTTAAGTAATTTTGTATCTTCCCGATCTGGCCAAAATCCGGAGTGGAATTTGGAAAACGGTGTAATGACTGTTGCTCCAGGTAAAGGAGATATTGAAACCAAGATGGGATTTGGTGATATGCAATTGCATATCGAATGGTCTGCTCCGACAGTCATCAAAGGAGAAGGTCAGGGTAGGGGAAACTCCGGAATTTTTCTCATGTCACATTATGAAGTACAGGTTTTGGATTCCTATGAAAGCCGAACCTACTCCAATGGACAAGCTGCAAGTATTTACAAACAATATCCGCCATTGGTGAATGCCATGAAGGCACCGGGAGAGTGGAATACTTATGATATATACTTTACTGCACCAAAATTCAATGCAGATGGCATGGTAGTATCACCAGCAAGAGTAACCGTGGTACACAATGGTGTTTTGGTACAAAATAATGTAGAAATCAAAGGGCCAACAGAATACATTGGAATTCCTAATTACAAAGCCCATCCAGATGAACTCCCCATAAAACTACAGGACCACGGAGATTTGGTCAGTTTCAGAAATATTTGGGTAAGAAAGCTCTAACCCGAAATATGCATTAGAATTTCTAAGCCACGGCGCACAAGTTATTACGAACACAAAACACTTTACAATCAATCGTTTCAATGCATTTGGCTCACTCACCATCCCGTACGTACGGGATGCTTCTTTCGCTAAATGCTTGATTATTTTGTGTTTTTTGCTCTCACAACGAACCCTAATGCATAATCCGGGTTCAATGAAAGTTGATTTTGGAAGGTGAAATTCGGAATACATTTCACCTTCCAAAGTCTATTTTTTTATTTCCAAAGTCTAAAACCGCCCTCGTAGGCAAGTTTATTATTGCCTAACCTACATCCTTCGGGTACATCATCTATATATTTTGACTTCCCGCCACCCAATACTATGTCATCAGGAAGAAAGGCTGCCTGAAATCTTTTGACTACTGCATGTACATGCTCTTGCCATTTTTCCTTTCCCATTCCCTCGAGTCCACGAAGTCCCACGTAATCTTCGAAAGTTCCTTTTAAATAGGAAAGATGGGCGAGTTCCATGGGTAATACCTTACCTTCTACCACTATTGCTGATCCAAGACCAGTTCCAAAGCCCAAAAACAAAAGCACCCCCTTACCAGAATAGGAACCTAATGCCTGCATAGCCGCATCATTGATGATCTTTATGGGCTTTCCAAAAGCAGTATGAAAATCAAATTCTTTCCAACCGCTACCCAAATTTTTTGGTTCTGTAATTACTTTACCCTCCTTGATGATTCCCGGAAAACCAATAGAAAGCACATCATACTCCCAATCCTGTGTAATTCCTAAAACTCCGTCTACCATTTTTTTCGGTGTCATTGCAGGACCTGATGGAAACTTCCTCCTATCTTCCGGGCCCTCTATTTTGGCTTTAATATTTGTACCGCCTACGTCAATGGTCAGTATTTTCAAAATTTTGGATTTTTGTTGAATCAACAATTTAGATAAATGGAGCATGAAGCCAAAAAAAAAAAATTAAAAAAAAGATCATTT
>NZ_SLAP01000096.1 GCF_007126775.1 Cecembia sp.
AAAGATCTAACAATTAAGACAAAGCACTTTTTAAGAATAAATGGACTAAAAGTACAAAGCATATAATCCAACGATTTAAATATGAATTAACATGTATCTTTATAAGATAGACTCCGGTTTTTTTCTATTCTGTAGGCAAGAATAATCAAGAAGAAGCCTTTTATGATTTTTATCATAAATTTGAATGGTTTTTATCAGTCTCGATCTCCTTCATTTCAGCTAAATTCGGTATCTTATTAAAATTGATCAAATTAGGTCTTTTCTCAATAATTTTTAACTAAAACAAAAAACCATGATCGCTTCAATCAAAACAGAACTGAAAACTTGGGTGGAAAGTATGGGTAAGCATTTTACTCCTGAAAAAATCCACTGGTGCGATGGTTCGCAAAGTGAATACGACAACCTATGCGAAATGTTGGTGGAAAAAGGCACTTTCATTCGGCTCAACCCAGAAAAAAGACCCAATAGCTTTGCCTGTTTTTCCGATCCAAGCGATGTAGCGAGGGTGGAAGACAGAACTTATATATGCAGTAGAAGAAAAGAAGATGCAGGACCGACTAATAATTGGATGGCTCCAAATGAAATGAAGACCATTTTGGATGACCTGACGAAGGGAAGCATGAAGGGAAGGACCATGTATGTCATCCCATTTTGTATGGGGCCTCTTGGTTCTCCACTTTCCCGGTATGGAGTTCAAATTACCGATAGTGAATATGTGGTTGTCAATATGCGTATTATGACAAGGATGGGAGAGCAAGTTATGCCCCACATCGATGAAAATTTTGTAAAATGTGTACATACCCTTGGGGCTCCATTGGAAGCTGATCAGGAAGATGTTAAATGGCCTTGTAATCCAAGTGTCAAATATATTTCGCACTTCCCAGAGGAAAAACTGATCATCTCTTACGGTAGTGGTTATGGTGGAAATGCCTTGTTGGGCAAAAAATGCTTTGCTTTGAGAATTGCTTCTACCATGGGAAGAGAAGAAGGTTGGCTGGCCGAACACATGCTGATCATGGGCGTAGAGTCACCCCAACAAGAGAAAAGTTATGTGGCTGCTGCTTTCCCCAGTGCTTGTGGAAAAACCAATTTTGCCATGATGATTCCCCCGGATCAACTGGAAGGATGGAAAATCACTACCGTAGGTGATGATATTGCTTGGATCCATAAAGGAGAGGATGGCCGTCTGCATGCCATTAACCCAGAGGCTGGATATTTTGGTGTAGCGCCTGGTACAAATTACAAGACCAATCCAAGTGCCATGGAAAGCATCAAGGGCAATACCATTTTTACCAATGTCGCCATTACCAAAGATGGGGATGTTTGGTGGGAAGATATGACGAAAGAGGTACCTGACGGTTTGACCGATTGGCATGGAAATCCTTATGATAAAAACTCCGGAAAACCCGCTGCTCATCCTAATTCCAGATTTACTGCTCCAGCATATCAAAATCCTGTAATTGACTCCGAATGGGAAAATCCTGCGGGTGTACCCATCACTGCATTTATTTTTGGAGGAAGAAGAAGTACAGCAGTTCCATTGGTTTACCAGGCCTTCAATTGGAATTTTGGTGTATATATGGCTGCCACTATGGGATCAGAAATGACCGCAGCAGCCTTTGGTGAAATAGGAAAAGTAAGAAGAGATCCATTTGCCATGTTGCCTTTCCTCGGTTATCATATGGGGGACTACTTCAACCATTGGCTTCAATTTGGTCGGGATCTCGAGAATGCACCAAGAATTTTTGGGGTCAACTGGTTTAGAAAAGATAAAGATGGAAAATTTATTTGGCCGGGTTTTGGTGAAAACATGCGTGTCTTGAAATGGATCATTGGCCGATGCAAGGGTAAAATTTCCGCGGTGGAATGTCCCATAGGCTGGAGGCCCAGATATAAGGATATGGACTGGAATGGCTTGGAAAATTTCAATAAATCAGAGTTTGATAGTATCATGGTCATAGAGCGGGAACCTTGGAAAAAAGAGCTTTTGGGACATTCCGAACTCTTTGAACAGGCTTACGACAAGATTCCTAAAGAATTTCTTTTTATGCGGGAATTGCTCCTTTCTTCCTTGTGGAGGTCTCCTGAGCAAATTGGTTTGGCACCTGAAAGGCAATAATCCATATTTTCCAATAAATAAGGGCGAGGCTATCTCTTGACAAGGGATAGCCTTTTTTTGGGTATTTACCTGATTAATATTTTAGTTTTTCAAATCTCAGACTCAACATTTCTTTTTAAGCTACAAGTGCTTTTTTGAAAGGCTGTCAGTTTGATTAGAAGGATAAAAAAAATTGGAAAAAAGGATGAGAAGTCAGTAAAACTATGTATCATTATGTGATTAATACACGAAGATGCTTAACCCAGTACTTCTATGTCAAAACCCTTTCTATTGCTCAGTTTGTTTATGATCTCCATCGGTCTGCTCTATGCACAGGGTCAGGATGGTTTTCCTGTTCAGGTATCCATCAAAAATGGAACGATTGAAGGAAACTATGATACCAGGACAGGTATTCAAAAATATTTTGGAATTCCCTTTGCCAAGCCTCCGGTAGGAGATTTGCGCTGGAGGGCTCCTCAGCCCATTGAAAATTGGTCAGGAGTGAAAGAAACCAAAACATTCGGACCAAGGCCAGTTCAAAAGCTGATTTGGGGAGATATGAATTCCCGCAGCAATGGAGTCAATGAAGACTGTCTTTACCTAAATGTATGGACACCAGCCTCCCGAAACACCAAAGAACTCCCCGTATTGGTGTATTTCTTTGGTGGGGGATTTGTGGCAGGAGATGGTTCAGAACCACGCTATGATGGTGAAAACATGGCCAAAGAAGGTGTTGTTGTGGTTACCGTCAATTACAGGTTGAATGTTTTCGGATTCATGGCCCATCCCGAGCTTAGTGCTGAGGCAGAGTACAAAGCTTCAGGAAATTATGGTCTTTTGGATCAAGCATTGGGTTTACAATGGGTACATGACAACATTGCCGCATTTGGAGGAGACCCCAAGAAAGTTACCATTGCAGGGGAATCTGCGGGCTCCATATCTGTAAGTTATCAGATGGGTTCTCCCTTGTCCAGGGACCTTATTGCTGGAGCCATAGGGGAGAGTGGTGCCGGTGTGACTGCGCTTTCGCCGGTAAGTTTGGAAGATGCCGAAAAAGGAGGGGTGGAGTTTTTAGAAAAATTTGGTATTAAGAGCATAGCAGAGGCCAGAAAACTTCCCACCCGTGACATTTATGAAATGTATAATGAGATGGGCAGGTTTGGGTTTCCGGTCGTTTTGGATGGCTATTTATTGCCCAAAAGTTTAACGGAAATTTTCAATGCAGGTGAACAGGCCCAGGTACCCTTATTATTGGGCTGGAATACACAGGAAAACCCTGCTGCTGCCTTTATGCAAGGTTTGGAATTTACCAAAGCAAACTTTGTCAAAAAGGTAAAAGAAGCTTACCCTGAAGATTATGAAGAAGTCTTGAAATTATACCCTCATGAAACCGCAGATCAGGTAGCCTATTCAGCCATGGATTTAGCCGGAGACCGTTTTATTTCTTACAGTACTTGGAAATGGTTTGACCTGCACCGCAAAAATTCCAGTCAAGCGGTATACCGATACCTGTATGCCAAATTAAGGCCCCCATTGGTGGATGAAACTTTGGAAGCAGGATTGGCCGGAGGTACCTCCAGAAGGGCAAGTGATGCCCCTCCCAGACCCAAAGACCTTGGTGCACCCCATGCAGCAGAAATAGAATATGCCATGGGGAATTTGGACCGAATCAAGGAATTTGCATGGACAGCTGATGATTATAAAACTTCCCAGACCATGTTTAAATTCTTCGCCAATTTCATCAAAACAGGAAACCCTAATGGTGAAGGACTGCCGGACTGGCCAATAGTAAGCCCAGATGATGATATGCCTCCTGTGATGCGCATCGATACTGAGTCCAAGGTATTCAAAGCGCCTCATGATGCCCGTTACAAGTTTCATGACCGGTTTTATGGCAATGACAAAAAATAATGTTTAACCCTTATGGAATTTTTTCGGGGTGGTCTCCACCCCATTTTTTGTTAATTGCGCTAGTTAATTAGCCTATTTTATATAAATTACGCTAGTTAATTAGCCTAATTTATGTAAATTGCGCTAGAAAATTATCAATCAAAAGCAAAATGGAAATTCCAAGATACATTCAAGAGAATCTTGAAAGACATATAGGAAAGCAAAAAGTACTGATGCTATATGGAAGCAGGAGGACAGGAAAGACTACCCTGATTGAAAATATCTATCAGAAATACTCCAGTTCTACGCTTATGCTTCTTGGAGAAGATATACAGATTGCCAATCTCCTTCAGACCAGAACCGTAACGAATTATAAACAGATCATTGGGGATAATAAATTGGTTATCATTGATGAAGCTCAGGCAATTCCGAATGTTGGAAAAATCCTGAAATTAATGATAGACACTATTAAAGGAATTACGATCGTTGCAACAGGAAGCAGTAGCTTCGATTTGATAAATGACACAGGTGAACCATTAGTGGGTAGAAACAAAGAATTTAAACTTTTTCCATTAGGACAAATAGAGTATGCCAAGGTAGAAAACAGAATTTCCTCTTTACAGCAATTAAACCAAAGACTTGTCTATGGAAACTATCCTGAACTGATTCATCTAACATCCTTGGAAGAAAAAGAAGATTATCTAAAATCACTGGTTAACAGTTATTTGTTAAAAGATTTGTTGGCTTACAGTAATGTGAAAGGAGCCGACATAATTTTCAAATTGTTGAAGTTATTGGCATGGCAGGTTGGCTCCCAGGTAAGCACAGTAGAACTGGGAAACAGCCTGCAGATCAGTAAGGATACTGTGGAGCGGTATTTGGATTTGCTTTCCAAAGTTTTTATCATTTTCCCTCTTAGCGGCTATAGTCAGAATCTCCGAAAAGAGGTTACCAAAAGTAAAAAGTGGTATTTTTATGATAATGGCATCAGGAATGCCTTGATCAATAATTTTAGCCCAATAGAACTAAGAAATGACCTAGGTTTACTTTGGGAACAGTTTATCATCACAGAAAGGATCAAAAGGAATGCTTCAAAGTCCTATTTCCCCCAATACTTTTTTTGGAGAACCTATGATGGACAAGAAATCGATTTATTGGAGTTTAACAGCAGGCAGGAACTCACCGCTTTTGAGTGTAAATGGGGACACAAAAAAGCGAAAATTCCCGTTGCTTTCTCAAAAGCCTATCCAGATGCTCAATGGCACTTGGTAGATAAGCAAAATTATCTTGATTGGATAGAACAATAAGTTTGAGTTTATTCAGAATTTTCTTTTAAAAATCCTCTAACTACTTGCAAAGTCGCTTCCTTATTATCATTCAAAGTACTATGTGCCGCGTCTGGAATAACCTCAAAATTGACGTTAGGAACCAAACTGGAGTAATATTTTACGGTACTGGGTCTGGCTTCATCGTATTCCCCTGTCATCATCAAGACAGGAACATTTATGGTAGGCAAATATTCCAGTCGGTCATAATTCCGCAGGGTTCCTGTAGAGGTAAATTCACTTGGCCCCCACATGTACAAATACACATTGGCCCCTGAAACCAGATTGAGGTGGCTCCTGTCCACTTTTGGCCTTTCCTTTCGAGTGACATAAAGGCTGTAATACAATTTAGTAGCTTCCTGGTAGTCGGGATGCTCATAACTACCCTCTGCCTCATGATAGCGGATCACTTGTTGTACGGAATCTGGGAGGGTAGCAATTAAGGTATCCGCATCCGCTATCCAAAAGTCTGTGCTAAACAGCGGACTGCTGAAAATAATGGCTTTAATTTCATCCGGATAACTGAGGTAATAATCCATAGCTAACATGGTTCCCCAAGAATGTCCATAAAGTACAAAGTTCTGTAGGTTCAGATGCTTTCTCAGTCTTTCAACTTGGTCCACATAATTTTCTATGGTCATCAAAGCAGTGTCCAGCAAGGCATCCGATCTGCCGGAACCCAATTGATCCCAAAAAATAATTGGGCCATCATACCCCAAATCTTTTAAAGGCTCAAAGCCCAGGCTTGTGCCTCCAGGTCCCCCATGAAGTAACAAAATGGCTGGTGATGTACCTGAACCATAGACTTCATACCATATTTTGCCACCCAACACCTCTACATATCCCTCAACTCCGGTGTGCTCGCTACTCTGACCGCAAGCATAAAGCATCAATATCAAAGAAAAGAGGAGCAGTAATTTCTTTATGGTATCCATTTTGTATGTAAGCTATACCTTTACTTTTTCTTCTTCCCTGAATTTAGCTTTGATTTGTTCCAATTCACTAGGCCTACTGAAAACCATGGCATAAGCCTCCTTTAAAGATTTGGAGTTTTTGACATCTTGGACAATGTCAGCCCACTCATGGAAATTCAAGGTAATTGGATTATAGGATTTGACCTGTTTGGTCAGGCCATAATTCGGACGCTCTTCTTCAGGCATAAAGGTGCCAAAGATCCTGTCCCAAAAGATAAAGGTGGAGCCATAATTTTTATCCAGATATTTTTCATTACTGGCATGGTGTACCCTATGATGGGAGGGTGTAGTAAAGAAATATTCAATTACTGCCGGTAGCTTGTTAATGTATTCTGTATGGATCCAAAATTGATACAACACAGCAATTTGGTGACATATGAAAAATACCACCGGATGGAATCCTGCCAAAGCCACCGGAACGAAGAAAATGATTTTAATGTGCTGGGTCCAACTCAACCGGAAAGATACTGACCAATTGTATTTTTCTGAATTGTGATGTGTTACATGGGTAGCCCACCAGAATCTATTTTCATGGGCTATTCTATGAGCCCAATACCGCCAGAAGTCAATATATATAAAGCAAAGCACATAAGCCCACCAAGTATGCGGGATAGACCAAGGCACCATGTTATAGAAATATAAAATAATGCCAAAAGTGACCACCTTAATGGCGGCACTCATCCCCACATTGACCAGACCAATAAAGGTGGCCGCAAGGGTGTCTTTCTTATCATAAAAATCTTTCTTTTGGCGGTAGGATAAAAACCACTCCAAGGCCACTAGACCTATCATAATTGGTGCAGCGTAAAGGATAATATTTGGTAAATCCAGACTTAAAACTTGTTCAATGGTTAATTTTTCTTTGTTCATAAATAAAAAAGGAAATTGTTTGATTTGTTTTTATTTCGTAGTAAGACCATGTACTGGGTTGTCAATCTGTACCAATTGATCTTGTTGGAAATGTAGATTACAATGCTTTCAGGCCAGCTTCTGCGATGATGCCATCTTGTTCTGAAGTTACGCCGGAAATACCGATTGCACCAATACAAACTCCATCCTTGAAAATGGGAATTCCCCCTTCAATTGGTATCGCATTGGGTAAAGAAAGAATCCTGGTGTTTCCTGCATTGACAAGATCTTCGAAAACTTTTGTGGAGCGTTTAAAGTAAACTGCTGATTTGGCCTTAGCTTGTGCTACTTCTACACTCCCGATTTGGGTCCCATCCATTTTCCTCAAATAGATAAGATGGCCTCCTCCATCCAAAATAGCAATTACTACATTCCATTTGTCTTGCATTGCCCTTTCCTCACAAGAATTGGCAATGCGCTTGGCTTCCTCCAGATTGAGATAAGGTTGGGTAGCGTTTTGAGAAAAGGAAAGCAATGGCATGCAACATAAAATCAGAAGCAATAATTTTTTCATGTAAAAGGATAAGTAAGAAGTTTAGCTAAGGGTATATTTCCAATTTAACTCTTTTTTTTGAAGGCATAAACAAAAAAGCTTAAATTGATAACACATTTGTCAAACCCATAATTGAAACCTTCCCATTTCCCATGAAAAAAATGAATAGAAGAGATAGCTTAAAAGCACTTACCCTTGGTACAGGTATTGGTTTATTCTCCCCTTTCGCCTTAATGGGCTGTACCAAAAAGACTGCCAAAGACAAATTGGGCATTGCACTTGTCGGACTTGGCTATTACAGTACAGACCTTTTGGCTCCGGCTTTGGAACAAACCAAGCATTGTTACCTGGCAGGAATTGTTACTGGAACCCCGGCAAAGGCTGAGGCTTGGAAAATGAAGTACAATATCCCTGATAAAAATATTTACAATTATGAGAATTTCGATACGATCAAGGACAATCCGGATATCGATGTGGTCTATGTAGTCCTACCCCCCTCCATGCATATGGAGTATACTATTAGGGCAGCTAATGCAGGCAAACATGTGTGGTGTGAAAAACCCATGGCCGTGACCGTAGAGGAATGTCAGGCGATGATCGATGCCTGTAATGCCAATAACGTGACACTATCGATTGGTTATCGTTGTCAACATGAACCTAATACGCTGGCTTTTCAGGATATTGTGAAAAATGAAAAGTTGGGTAAAGTGCTGGGCGTGGACTGTGCTGCTGGCTATAGGGAAAACCGTACAGACCACTGGAAACAAAAAAGAGAAATGGGTGGAGGGGTGATTTATGATATGGGAGTATACTCCATTCAAGGGGCCCGATTAGGGACCAATATGGAACCGATTGCCGTGTTGTCAGCCAAGGTGTATGCGGAACGTCCTGAAATTTACAAAGATGGATTGGGCGAGGTGGTCGAAGCTGTACTGGAATTTCCGGATGGAGTCATCGGCAATATCAAAACAAGTTTTTACGAGAACATCAACTATTTGAACATTTCCTGTGAAGAAGGGATGATTGAAATGGCTCCTTTTCAGGCTTATGCAGGCAATAAAGGGAAAAGCCCCTTGGGAGAAATTAACTTTCCCTACGAAGTACCTTGGCAGCAGGCCAATCAAATGGATATGGACGCACTTGCTATCATGGAAAGCAGGCCTTTGTTGGTTCCTGGAGAAGAGGGTTTGAGGGATATCCGTGTCGTGGAAGCCATTCTGGAATCGGCTGAAACAGGGCAGAAGGTGCCAATTTAATAAAAAAGTCCTGACAGGTAATTAAAATCTGTCAGGGCTCCACCTTTAAGATATCCTACTCCAATTAATTTCATGTTTTTTCTGTGCCTTAATCTGTCGAAGCACCATGGCATGTTCGGGACGGGTCAATTCTGGATCTTCTTGCAATAATACTTCTGCTGCATCCCTTGCCAAGGTGAGAATGGGAGCATCCTTACTCAAATCTGCAATCATTAAATCTGCAATTCCACTCTGTTGTGTTCCCATCAGGTCGCCAGGACCACGGAGTTTGAGGTCTACATCGGCTATTTCAAAGCCGTTGTTGGTCCTGACCATGGTATCCAACCTGACCCTGCTGTCCTTGGACAATTCGTATTTGGTCATCAAAATACAATAGGACTGATCTGCACCCCGGCCTACCCTGCCCCTCAATTGATGCAATTGGGACAATCCAAACCTTTCCGCATTTTCCACAATCATCACGGAAGCATTGGGTACATTAACCCCCACCTCTATCACAGTAGTAGCTACCATGATTTTGGTTTCACCCTTGACAAAACGCTGCATCTCAAAATCCTTATCCGCAGGCTTCATATCCCCATGCACAATGCTTACCGGAAATTCAGGGAAAGCCCGACAAATGCTTTCATAGCCATCCATGAGATTTTTCAAATCCAAAGTTTCTGACTCCTGGATCAAGGGATATACCACATAGACCTGCCGCCCTTCCAAAATCTGCTTGCGCATAAAGCCAAAAACTTTCAGCCTGTCCTTATCATAGCGGTGAACAGTTTGGATAGGCTTACGCCCAGCTGGCAACTCATCTATCACCGATATATCCAAATCCCCATAAAGGGTCATGGCCAATGTCCTCGGAATCGGAGTCGCGGTCATTACAAGGACATGCGGGAAAAAATGCTCATTTTTTGCCCAAAGTTTGGCCCGTTGGGCTACGCCAAACCGGTGCTGCTCATCTACAATGGCCAAGCCCAAGTTCTTGAACTGTACTATATCCTCCAACAAAGCGTGTGTACCGATAATGATGTGCAAGTCCCCTGAAAGCAGCATTTCATGGATCACTTTCCGGGTGGATTTCTTAGTAGAACCTGTCAATAAAGCGATGTTGAGCCCCATCAGGTCTGCATATTCCTTCAATCCTTCATAGTGCTGATTGGCAAGAATTTCAGTGGGAGCCATCAAGCAGGCCTGAGCGTCCGAACTGATGGCAATAAGGATACATATAAAGGCCACCATGGTCTTTCCACTGCCCACATCTCCTTGAATCAGCCGGTTCATTTGTTTGCCGGATTTCATGTCCGCATAAGCTTCTCGCACCACCCTTTTCTGTGCTTCTGTCAGCTGAAAAGGCAGATGCTCTTTATAAAACTTGGTCAAAAGTTCAGTTTGATTTAAAATCTGTCCTTGGGATTTTTCTGTCCGGGTGAGTTTGAGCTTGAGCAATCTCAACTGAATAAAAAAGAATTCTTCAAATTTCAACCTGAACCGAGCCCTTTTTAGAATTTCGGGATTTTCAGGGAAATGGATTTGCCTTAGGGCATCCTTTTTGGAAATAAGATTAAAACGTTGAAGGATCTCTACCGGCAAAGTTTCCTGAACCTGAGGATAAGCCACCTGCACCAAACCTTCCATGATTTTTGAAATTCCCCTGGAGTCCAAATATCTGGCCCTCAATTTCTCTGTCGTGGAATAGACCGGTTGGAAAAAACTTTTCTCTTCTTGCACTTGGGAAAGAGGTTCCATTTCGGGGTGGGCTATGCTGAACTTACGCCCATAACGGTTAGGCTTCCCAAAAAACACAAAAGGCACCCCAATAACAAGCTTCTTAGCCACCCATTGCAGGCCTTTGAACCAAGTGAGCTCCATCTCCCCGGTATCATCAAAAATATGGGCTACCAGTCTTTTCCTTCTACCTTCCCCGATGGTTTCAATAGATCGGATTTTGGCAATGACCTGCACATTTTCCAGATCCTCGTTGATTTCCCTGATTTTATAAAATTTGGTCCGGTCCTCATAGCGGAAGGGATAATGCTGGATCAGTTCCCCATAGGAAAAAATATTCAGCTCTTTGTTGATCAAAGCTGCTTTCTGGGGACCTACACCGCGTAAGTAATCAATTTTGGTATCAAAAAAACCGGACAAAGGGAATGATTTAAAACTCTGACAACATCAATTAAGCCTTCATTATCGTAAAAGTAATAAATCAGACGAATGATGCTTCAAATAAAAGTAGATTTGAATGCATTAATTAACCATGACATCAAGCTGCCTTCCCTCCTTTTTGGCTTTTTCATCTTTCCAGGTCATATAAAATCCTTTCCATTTCCTCAACCACCTGTAAAGCATTCTCCTTGGTGAAAATCAAAGGGGGCTTGGTCTTCAAGACACTGTCTTTAGGACCATCTGTACTGATCAGGATATATTTTCCCCGAAGCTGGTTTTTAATCCATTTAGCCAGCTGTTCATCCTCCTCTTTGGTCCCAGGTTTGACCAAATCCACACCCAAGAACAATCCCGAACCTCTGACATTTCCAATGCATTTGTGTTGCTGCTGCAATTCCTCAAAAAGGGATTTGTAATAATTGCCTACGATCTTGGCATTTTCCTGTAATCCTTCTTCCTCTATGATCTCTAAAACCGCTAAACCAATGGCACAGGATACAGGATTCCCCCCAAATGAACTGAAAAACTCTACACCCTTTTCAAAAGATGCTGCAATTTCCTGTGTACAGACTACCGCACCCATAGGGTGTCCATTGCCCATAGGTTTGCCCAGAATCACCATATCCGGCACCACCCCATGCTGCTCAAAACCCCAAAAATAGTCACCAACCCTACCAAAACCTGTCTGAACTTCATCAGAAATGCAAAGCCCTGCTCTTTCCCTGACAGCTGAATAAACCTCCTGTAAATACCCTTGAGCCAAGGGCACCTGGCCTCCGCAACCCACTATCGGTTCGGCAATAAATGCTGCAATTGGCCAAGTAAATCCGTCCATCAACTTAGCCGCCTCTTTGGCATAGGCGCTACCTGGATATTCTGCTCCTGCATACTTTCCTCGGTAAGCATCCGGAATGGGAACTTTCAGAATATAATCCTTTTGTCCCTGTCCTTTTGGATTGCTGAATTTGTAATCGGAGATATCAATCGAGATTTGTGTATTCCCATGATAGCCATGTTCGATTACTGCCACCCCTTCTCTCTGGGTATACCACTTGGCCATGCGGATGGCAAGGTCAGAGGCTGCACTGCCTGAATTCACAAAAAATACACGGTTTAAGGAAGGGGGAAATTTGGCCAGTAGTTTTTCCGCATATTGAGGCAAAAGGTCATATAAATAGCGGGTATTGGTATTGAGTTTGGCCATTTGCCTTTGCCCTGCATCCACCACTTTGGGATGGGAATGACCTACATGGGGAATATTGTTATAAGCATCCAAAAAGGCGTTTCCTTGGGCATCGTACATGTACTGAAAGGCTGCCCTTTCCATATGAATGGGTTTAGAATAACTTACCGATAGAATTTTACTTAAGTATTGATGGCGGTAAGACAGACTCTCATCCAAAGTTTTTATCGGCCGGGGGCTGAGACCTACAGCCAACCTAAATGCATGCTCTGCTGCTATAGGGTTAATCTTGAGCCATGCATAGAGCATCTTCCAGGCATTGTCCTCACTGATGGAAGCGTAAGTGTTTCCCGGATCAGCTTTTCTGGCATGAGCCGCATTGCAGACACTGATGCACAATCTGCCAGCAATCAGGTAATATAGCAGTGCCAATTCTTTTTCTTCCAAGGGTAAAATACCATGGTAAGCTTGTAACAATTCCAAGCAAGGCTGCAGGTAATCTTCCTTGTCATAAGCAGCATAAGTCATGGCTACGGCAAGCTCATTGATTAAGGGAGTATACGCCAAATCCCCAAAATCAATCAAAGAGACCTGATTATCAAGGTTTAGCATTACATTCCATTCATTGGCATCATTGTAAATGATGGATTTTCGCAAATGGGGTAGCGCAGGCCTGACTATTTCCTCATATTGCTGCAAAAAGTATTTTACCGTACTTCGGTTTTTAGCAGAGGGGATATCTCCTATGTATTTTCCAATTAATTCCAAGTATTGCAGGTCCCATTCCCATTTTCTTGATTCAAGAACATAGCTGCTTTTTTTGCCCAATTCAAGATCCAATTCGGCTAAAAATCTACCTAGACCCTGATAATCAGCTGCTTCAGGATTCAGCTTACCAAAAAACTCCCCTTCCAGAAAAGTCAGCAATCTTCCGATGAACTTTTGTCCATCCCATTCCATCAATTTTACATACAAACCATCTTCAAAGGGCACAGGATTTGGAATTCTGCCATTGAATTTGTGATGTAAGCTGTGCAGGATATCCGTCTCTGTTTGGAGCAGATCAAAGGTCTTTTCTGAATAAGGGTAGGTTTTGAAAATGAATTTTCCCTCCTTGGTTTCAATCAGGTAGTTGGCATTGTCATAACCATTCAGCTTTTTGAAATTGAGAACCTCAACATTCAGGTAAGTTTTAATCAATCCTAGCATAGAGAAGGGGAAAATATTGATTTCAACATTTGTTCATTATTGGCCTTTATTCCAATATTAGGTATTACGGGATTAAGTTTTTAAAACTCGTTGCCCAGTATGGCATTAATTTGTTTTTCTAATTCCTCCAAGTCCTGAGTAGCATAATAGATTCTTTCCATTTTAACCCCATGATATGCGTGAATGATGAAGTTTCTAAAAGAACGTGGTACATGCCAAGGGTAATCATACTTGGATAAAATCCTTTCGTCAATATGACGAATCGCTTCTCCAATGATCAAAAATTGATATTGAACAGCACTTTGCATCTTTATATCTTCTAAAAACCCTTTTTCATCTACCCCTGAAACAAAGTCCTTAATTAGCTGAATCGCGTTGAGTATATGCTCAATTCTTTCTTTAGGGGCAGGTTTAGCCATAGATTTTTAGTAGATGTTTTTCCGCAGTTTTTAACGCAAAATCCTTCAGCTGACCTTTTTCAACCAAGTCTACTTTTCTATCAATTGACGTTTCGATCTTAAAGGCTATATCCAACAAATCAAACATGGAGTAATTAATTTCTTCTTTTAATTCAACGATGATATCAAGATCGCTATTTTTGTCAGCTTCCTTAGTAACAATTGAGCCAAAAAGCCATGCAGCAGCTACCCTTCCATCCTTTTTCAGGATGTTTCTTACAGTTTTTTTAAGTTCAGAAAGATTCAATTTGGGATAAGCTTTATAGCCGACCTGTTCCTCAGCCACTTTAATCGCTTCTAAGGCCATATCTTCATCAGCGACTTCATTTAAAAGTTTATCGGAAAGCCATAATATGAGCAAATCAGTTGCCTTCTCATCAAAAAATTGGGCAAGCTTTAATACTTGTTCCCGATTGGCTTTCCGCTGTCCCCTTTCAATCTTGCTTAAAATGGCTTGGTCAATATCAAGAAATGCCGCAACTGTCCTGAGCGGTAGTTTTTTTTCCTCCCGTAGTTTTCTGATATGTTGGCCTAAGCTATGCATAAGTAAGTTTTTAACCCGAGCAAGCTATTAGGGTTCGTAATTGAAATCCTAATATTTATTTCGGACTTAAACTCAAGATAAACAATCTCAAACTTTCAATTGGTTTTTTGAACGCTTTTATTTTGAACAATATTGTCAAAAATAAAAGTTTACTTCATTCCCAAGAAACACCTTTTTCTCCAAAAGGTCTGGCCAGCCAAACATTATCCTTCAAAACCATCAATTCCTTAAAACCCAATTCCTTCAGGAGAAGTGCCGTATTCTCATATTCCCCGATTATCTCTCTTGGATGGTGGCTATCAGAATTGAGACAAATCGGCGCTTTCAATTCCTTTAGGCGTTGTAAGCCAAACTTCCCTGGGTAGGTTTCAGAAGCCCTTTTCTTGTACAGACCACGAGTATTTACCTCCACAATAGTTCCTGACCGGGCTGCAACTTCCAATGTTTGTGACAAGTAATCCTTATACCAAGTGGCCTCCTCATCAAAGAAGAGTTTGTTATAGTTTTGCATTTTGATTTTGTCCATATGGCCTAGGATATTGGGACAATCATGCTCCAACATGTGTACAGTAATTTCAAAATACCTTCTTAGGACTTTTTGGATGTCATTGCCATAAATCTCCTGAAGCCCTTTTTCAAAAACCAACTGCGGGCCGTCTATCTCCCAAGGTTTACCATCCTCAAAGGCATCAATAAAATGGATAGATCCCAGTGTGTAATCTAGTTTTAGATCTTTTCGAAATGCCTTAAAAATACCCGTTTTTTCTGGAAAATAATCAATTTCCAAACTTTTATAGATTTCAATTTGCCCTGCATATTTGGTCTTGGCATGGTCGACCTCTTTTAGGTAAGTAGGCAAATCTTTACTGTCCATGGACCATTTGTTTTCAAAATGAACCGGGGAGTGGGAAGTAAAGCCAAAGCTACAAAGGCCAAAGGCTATGGCCTGATTGATATGTTGCTCGATTTCATCGACCCCGTCACAATATTTGTAATGGCTGTGGTAATTGGTCCAGGACATAGGAAGTCATTTGCTGTTAAAATAATCAAAATTAAACCTTTTAAGAAAGATTTACTTAAATTCTCGGATGGTTAATTATTGCTTTTCATTTTGGAAAAAGTCAATGGAGTCCAGAATGGCTTCCTCAATAGGACGATACCTTAATTTCAACACCCTTTGTGATTTATCATTGGTATAAAAATTATTCAGACATAGGATTTCCATATTTAAAGTACTTAATGCCGTTTTAACGCGCATTTTTAGCAGGAGGTCTCCAATCCAACCAAGTAATTTCATCAAAAGCTTGGGAATTTTAATAAGGGTTGGTTTTGTGTTCGCTTGCCTTGCAAATTTTAAATAAAAATCCCTAAATGAGAGATTTTCTCCGGCCAGTATATATTTCTCTCCATTTTTCCCTCTCTCAATCATACTGATCAAACCAATTACCACATCTTTAACAGGTACAAAGTTTTTACCCCCAGGGGGATAGAAAATGATTTTCCTGAAGAGAGCATCTTTAATAATCCTATTGGAAGTCGGTTTATAATCAAAAGCCCCAATCATAAAAGTCGGATTGGCTATAAGAATATCGATTTTATCTTTATATTCTAATAAAAGCTCCTCAGCCTTCAATTTACTTAATGCATATGAACTTTGATCATAAGGATATCTAATGGGCATTTCTTCTGATCCTAAAACTTGATTATTGGCATATCCTATCGTATTCGCAGTACTAACGAAGACAAACCTCTTTACCCCGTTTTCAAGGGCAGCATTAAGCAAAATCAAGCTTGATTCTACATTGGTAACATTATATGAAGAATAAGGCAAATTTGGTGTGGTTTCGCCAACCAAATGAAATACAACGTCACAATCTGATAATAGTGAATATTGAATTTTTAAGGCATCTCCTTGAATCAATTGTAGGTTGGCATGGGAAGTCCCTCTATAATTCTCCAAATCTCTAGTTAATGCCTTGACAAAATAGCCCTGTTTGATCATTTCCTGGACCAGGTTATGTCCTAAAAAACCGCTTGCACCAGTGATGAACGTTTTTTTCATGAGTTTATCAACTAAGTTCTCTTTTTGCTATTCTGCTCATTATTGGAGTTTTCACCCATTTTGGAAAAATCTTAATCAAAAGCCAAATCATAGGATTAACTATTATTTCCACCTTCTTTTCGAATAATTTTTGAATGCAGATTTCGGCCACGACCTCAGGTTCTAAAATCATAAATTTCCCGAAAAATCCTTTATTTGTTCTTTTAACAACACCATCATTTGTGTTTATCGGCCCAGGGGTGACCACACTTACCGAAGTATTTGTCCCTTTAAGTTCTTGGTTCAACCCTCTGGAGAATGAATAGATAAAAGATTTTGACGCAGGATACACTGTTTTAAAACCTATTGGCAGATAGGCTGCCAAACTTGCAATATTTAAAATATAGCCTGCAGGTTGTTTTAAAAGGTTGGGAAGTAACTGATGGGTAAGTACTGAAGTAGTAACAATATTGAGCTTAATGATTTTATTAATATACTCTATATCAACATCCGTCATTTTATTGGTGCCCCCTGTTCCTACATTGTTGATTAGGATAAAAACGTCAAAATGCTGATTTGCCCAATTGGCTAAACTAATGAGGTTTTCATAGATCAATAAATCTGTTTCGTAAGAGACGCAGTCAA
The DNA here is from genome assembly GCF_007126775.1 of Cecembia sp. GTDB lineage: Bacteria > Bacteroidota > Bacteroidia > Cytophagales > Cyclobacteriaceae > Cecembia. The sequence continues at coordinate 17,186 of NZ_SLAP01000096.1, forward strand.
CTTCGTATTTTTCTTTTAGTATAGTACAAAAGTGCTGGAGACCATGATTTGGTTTACTGACCAAAATGGTATTGATTTTCCTCTTGGAAAGTTCAATGGCAAAGGCTTTTCCTAAACCCTTACCTGCACCAGTAATAAGCGCATATTGGGCCATATACCATTAATATAATTATTTGGTTTCATTAATTTAAGAACCTCT
>NZ_SLAP01000013.1 GCF_007126775.1 Cecembia sp.
AATTTGTAGAGCCAAGCTTCACTTTGGAGGAGTTTAATTCTTTCTATCCTTTATCTCTTTACAGTCTTTTTGATTCTAGTTTGTTAGAGAAATGGTTTCATTACCCATTCAAAGCTCTAAATGTTTTTGAAATAGGATATTGGTTTGCATTGGCAGGAAGTCTTGCTTTAGTATTGAGCCTCGACTTCAGTCAAATGTTTCGGGTAGTCATTTCTTACTACGGAGCTTATTTCGTCTGTTGGATTCTTTTTGTGGTTTTTATTTCCCTTAGTATTTACTGATGGTTAGACGGGAACAACTATTATTCTTTTTTTTCATAGCCCTTTTGGCATCTCTTGGTTTTCTGGTGTTTAATAGAATCAAGGAGAAAAACACCAATCTAGAACAGATCTCAATTTTACCGGAGTTTTATTTTTTTGATTCTTTGGGAAATACAGTTTATTGGAATGACTTGGAGACTATGGAAAAAGGTATTGTTGTTTTTTATGTCAATTCTACCTGTAGTCTTTGTCAAGAAGAGTTTTCTTTTATCAAAAACCATCTTGACGATTTCAAAGATGCCCAACTGATTTTCGTATCCACTGAAGATTTTGAAGATATAAGAAAATTTGCCAAGGAGTTTGAACTTTGGGGTAGGAAGGGGTTAACTTTCCTACAAGACAGAGAATTGCGCTTCAGTTCATTTTTCCATTTGGAAACTGTTCCTTCTACCCTTGTTTACAATGCCGAAGGCAGCTTATTGGGGGCATTCAAAGGAATGGTTTCTATCAAAAAAATTATCCAACTACTCAATGATGGATCTCGAAAAGAAAGTTAAGCGATCCCATATCCAGCAGTTAAGCAACAAAGATTGTGGAGCAACTTGCCTGGCAACCATTGTCAAGTTTTTTGGTGGTGAAATCTCTTTGGAACATTTAAGGAGGTTGTGTGGAACTACAAGAGAGGGTACTACAGTATTGGGGCTTTTTCAGGGAGCAAAGAAGATCGGGCTTGATGCCAGCCCTCTCAAGGCAAAGGAAATTAAAAATCTAAAAGATCTGAATTCGCCGGCAATTTTACATGTGATAATGGATGGAAACAGAAATCACTACATTACCTATTTTGGATATAAGGATAATCTTTTTCTAATCGCTGATCCGGGAGGCGAAGTTTTGTGGGTTGAAGAGGATTATTTAATTAGTATTTGGAAAAGTATGGCTTTGCTTTCCTTTACTCCCAATCAGGATTTTGAATTTTTGGAAAATCTAACAAAAAAGAAAATTCGCTGGCTATATGAGATAATAAAGGAGGACTTTCCTATACTGGGTATTATGGCGTTTTTAGGTTTAATTATGACGGTTTTGGGTCTGTCTGTATCTGTCTTCTCCCAGAAATTAATTGATGAGATACTTCCAAACTCCGATTACCAAAGACTTACTTTGGGAATTGTTCTGGTTTTTGTTTTGCTCACTGCAAGATCATTGACTGCATATGTCAGAAGTAAAATTACCGTTAAGCAAAGCACGGAATTTAATTCCAAGATTGTAATCGACTTTTATTCAAGGTTGATGAATCTGCGAAAAGAATTTTTTGATACCCGGAAGACGGGGGAGTTTATCAGTAGGCTTAATGATACCCAGCGTATCCAGCGAACAGTAACCTACCTTGCAAGAGACCTTTCAGTAGATTTGCTTTTGATTTTAGTTACAACCTTCGCCGTTTTTTCCTACTCAAACCAAATGGGCTATCTGCTTTTGTTTTTTCTACCGCTTTATTTTGCTTTAGTGTATACATATTCCAAAAGGCTTAGCACGAAACAAAAGTCGGTGATGAAGGCTTTTGCCATGACAGAAAGTAATTATATAGATACCATACAAGGGATTTCAAGCATCAAAAATTTTGGTAAGGAAAAAAATGTGACAGCGTTAAATAGTGACATCTACCTTAATTATCAAAATCAGGTTTACAGCTTAGGGATTTTGGGAGCCGGGATGGGGCTGAGTTCTAATTTTTTAGGAGTTGTATATATGTCAATATTACTTTCTGTAGCATCTTTAATGGTCCTGAGTGAGGCGTTGATGCTAGGTGAAATGGTGGCTTTGATTGCCTTCTTTGGAATGATCATCCCTTCGGTGAATAAATTGGCCATGTCCAATGTTCAGATCCAAGAAGCCAAGATAGCCTTTGAAAGGATGTTTGAGTTTGGTTTTGCTGAAAATGAGAAGGTTAATATACAAACAGATAAATTTGATGTTATTGATTCTGTACATCTGATAGATATTAATTTTCGCTTTACAGGGAGAAAATCACTTTTGAATAACATTAACTTAGAAATAGAAAAAGGTAGATTAACCTGTGTCTTAGGAGAAAGTGGAGGAGGAAAAAGTACTATGCTGCAACTGGTACTCAGGTTTTATGATTTGGAATCAGGGAAAATTGTAATCAACGGTAAAACAGATATAAATAATGTAAACCTAATTTCGTGGAGACCCTGTGTAGGGTATGTAGAACAAGAAACTAAAATCTTCAATGGTTCCCTTTTACAGAATATTTGTTTTTTTGATCCTAAAGTGAACGCTGAATCTGTAGTGAATTTTTGCAATGAATATGGTTTGATGAATTTTTTTAATCGTTTACCTGCTGGTTTAGAAACAATAATTGGAGAAGAAGGAATAAACCTTTCTGGTGGTCAAAAACAGTTGGTTTCATTTGCGAGAACCCTTTTTCATAATCCAAAATGCCTGCTTTTGGATGAATTTACTGGAGCGATGGATAAAGAAACCGAAGGTTTTATGTTACAAGTATTGGATGACCTAAAGTATAAAATTCCCATTCTCATTGTTACCCATAAAATTTCTCCTGCTTTAAGGTCTGATTACATTTATATTTTGAAAGATGGAAAAATAATAGAAAAAGGAACCCCAATGGATCTTTTAAAGTCAGAAAATTTGTTATCCAATTCTGTAAAGGAAATTTCAGGTTTTTTTAGTTGAGATTAATGACATTGTCTTGTGCACGGCTACCGCCGAAACAGATATGTGTATGGCAGTCAATCAAACCAGGAAGTGCGACAAAGTCTCCTTTTAAACTGACCATTTCTGCACCTATAGACTGTGCTTCGGGATATAGGTCCCAGTAATTGCCGATCTGATGGATTCGGTCATTTTTGATGAGAATGCCTGCTTCGGTAATTACTTCCAGCTGTTCATCTTTCAATGCACCTTTTAAGGGGAGGTTTGACATGGTAACAGCTTGGCGGATAGGGCCTATAAGGGTGTGTTTGATGGTTGACATATTCTTTTTTACGTGTTAATTTTTGCCACTAAGGCACTAAGACACAAAGGTTTTTTGGATTTGCCTAGTAATAAAGACTAAGGTTTGTTATCAATATTAGATTACCTTAGAGTCTTAGTGACTTTGTGGCTATTTCTCACGGCTTAGAACCTATCAAACTTCCCTGACCAAGGAGTCTCAAGCTCCAAACCTTCTTTCTCTGCAACTTCTCTAGCTAAGGTAAGCAATTCCCCACTTCGGATAATCTCAATAGCGGTTTCCATATCTTCATACATGATCTGATCTTCGGTGACGTGTTTGATTTTGGTTCGTACATGTTCATAAAGTACGGTCATGATTTTCCCGGATTTTAAAGGAGCATGGAAATCCACCGCCTGGGCAGCACAGAAGAGTTCTACGCCAAGGATTTTTTCCACATTCTCTATTACCTGAAGGGCTTTTCTGGCCCCAATGCTTCCCATACTCACATGGTCTTCCTGACCTAGGGAAGTTGGAATGCTGTCTGCTGAAGAAGGAAAACAAAGCACTTTGTTCTCGCTGGCCAACGCCGCCGTGGTGTACTGAGGGATCATAAAACCGGAATTCAGCCCTGTTTCTTTTAGGAGTAATTTGGGCACCCCGGGCGTATCTCCTTCCAAGGAAAGGTAAATCCTCCGGTCAGAAATATTGCCGAGTTCCGAAGCAGCCAAGCAGGCATAATCCAATGGCATGGCTATAGGTTGGCCATGGAAATTTCCCCCACTGATGGTATGGTTTTCGTCAAAGATAACAGGATTGTCAGTTACGGAATTGATTTCAATTTCCAATGTTTGTTTCAGATGCAGCCAGGCATTTCTGGAAGCGCCATGCACTTGTGGCATACAGCGCAAGGAATACGGATCCTGAACTCTTGCACATGTCGCATGTGAATGTACAATTTCGGATTCATGGAGCAGGTTAAGGATAGTCTGGGCTACATGCTGATTGCCGGCATAGGGCCGAAGTTGGTGGAGTTCGGCAGAAAATGGCTTGATTGAACCCAAGAGCCCTTCCAACATCATGGCTCCGGTGATGTCAGCATGGGTAAGGATATTGAAAAACCGATCAAGAACTTTGACTCCGAAAGCGGACATAAACTGAGTGCCATTGATCAACGCCAAACCTTCTTTAGGGCCAAGATGAATAGCTTCCATCTGATGTTGCTGCAATACTTCAGATGTAGAAAGGGTTTTCCCTTGGTAATGCACTTTTCCTAAACCGATCAATGGAATAAACAAATGGGAGAGGGGTGCAAGGTCACCTGAGGCACCTACCGAACCTTGTTTGGGTACCACCGGAATCACATCTTGCTCAATATGCCATATGATCCTATCCAAAGTCTGTTCCTGAATTCCCGAGTAACCCTTGGCCAATGCATGCAACTTGAGAATCAGCATCAGTTTTGCGATTTCTGTAGGAATGGGTTCACCCAATCCGACTGCATGGCTTTTGAGTAAATTCTCTTGGAGTTTCCGGGTTTGGTCGGGAGAGATCAGCGTGGTGCACAATGGCCCAAAGCCTGTATTGATGCCATAGACCGGTTGGCCTTTGGAGACTATTTGTTCTACGGCTTTTGCACTAGTCCGAACTTTTTTTCTGGTTTCTTCGGTAAGAATTCCTTCGATTTCATTCCTTGCGATTCCAAGGGCAATGGAAGCAGTGAGGTGTTCTTGGCCGTATTGGAAGGTTTTCGTCATATTTTTGTTTTTGCCACAAAGGCGCGAAGACGCTAAGATTTTTATTTTGGTTTGCCACAAAGATGCAAAGGCACTAAGTTTAATTTTTACAGCCACAAAGGCACTAAGCTTTCTTTATAATTGGCATCTGTGTTTAGTAGATTAATAGTTATTGCTTTATTTTTTTCAATAATGAGATATTACAACAATGTTGTTTTAACATTTTCTTTGCGCCTTCG
>NZ_SLAP01000147.1 GCF_007126775.1 Cecembia sp.
CCAATAATTTGTACCAGCCAAGTGAGGAAAGGCCGGTTACAGTGTACGGAAAGGACTTTGATGGTAACCGAAGCATAGACCCGGTTATATTCACCTATTTCAAAGACAATTCCGGGAATTATGTCTCAGTTCCTGCCCATTATTGGGATGATTTATATGGGCAGAGTACCCTTTTCAGGAGAAAGTTCAATCGCTATAAGGAATATGCCAGGATTACTGAAGAGAACTTTTTCACTCAAGAAGAACTTGAAGGAGCTTTGGTGTTAAAGGGTACTTATGATCGAAGCAGTTGGGTTGAAAACCTTGGTAATGGTAAATTCAAAGTTCATGAACTTCCTCTATTGGCCCAAAAAGCACCTGTCAATGGTATGATAGTTGATGATGTGAATGGAGACGGGCATCAGGATCTGGTTTTGGTAGGGAACGATTATGGCAATGAGGTTTTTGCAGGCAGGTATGATGCATTCACGGGCTTGGTTTTATTGGGTGACGGGAAGGGTAATTTTGAGCCTGTAAGATCTTATGAAAGTGGATTTGTGGTAGCCGGTGATGCCAAATCTATGTCCTTACTCTATGATGCTCAAGGCCATGCTTTATACCTTTCTTCTCAGAACAGGGATAGACTGTTGGTTCACCAACCAAAAAATATACCGAAATCAGAAAGTTTAATCCATCCACCTCATGATGTGCACACACTCATTTTTGAAATGGAAAATGGACAAAAGCAAAGGGTTGATATAGGGAATAGGTCTGGATTTATCTCCAATTCCAGCAGGAGGGTTCCCCTACCAAATGGTGTTAAGCAAGTTCAAGGCCTGAATTTCAAAGGGGAACTAGTCGATTTGGAGTTTTGAGTTTTTGATAAAAATTTGAGGAAACAAGGAGGTTTTTTCAACCACAAAAGATCACAAAAGGGCACAAAATTCTGGTCATGGAATGCCAGTACCTGAGTATGTAGATTCTTTAGTTTTCTTTTGTATCTATTGTGGTCCAATTATGTAAAAGGTTAGGTTGGTTAAAAAATCATTTTCATAAGTTCTCTGACCTTGATGGTTAAGTTGCCCTATGGTAAAACCATTGATTCAGTTTTTTATAAGATCCTTAAAATTTGAGGAAACAAAGAAGGGGTTTTTTCAACCACAAAAGGACACAAAAGGGCACAAAAGCCTGGTCATGGAATGCAAGTGCCTGAGCCGGTAGATTCTTGTGTTTTCTTTTGGAGCTTTTCCCGACTTTCGGGACAAGTTGTGGTTCAGATCAATAATCTAATTCAATGCTACTCTTCCAAATGAAGGATATGAAAGTTTAACCTTGGTGAAGGTGGACTGTATTCCATTACTTATAAAGCTTTTTAAGGTCTGCATTGGCAATTTCAACCATCAGTTCTCCTACCTTCTGAGCGATGTCATTAAAGTACCTTTCCCCTTTTTCTGCATTGGATTTTTTAGGATTACCGATACCGGTATCTGCTGTGACGGAGGACCAGCGACGTTCTGCCCAGGCCCATTTCTCACTGATGCCTGTAAAAATTGATTTTTTCTCATTTCCATCACCTGCTTCCGAAAGCGGAAGGACCAAGTGTGGGTGTAAATACATGATAAGACTGGTTTCCATTTCATCTGCATGATCTCCGGGTACATCAAAATAAAGTGCTTTGTCCAATGCCTGAAACCAGTTGCAGCTCATCAGCAACATTTCGGGAAACTCCAAGCCCAATTCCCTTAATATGGTTTTGAAGTCATTACCGCCATGGCTGTTGAGAATCAGGAATTTTTTGATTCCCTGTCGGTTCAAGACCGTAAGGATATCACGGATAATGGCGAGTTGGGTACTTGGGTTCATGTTGATGTCCAGATAAATGTCACTTTGCCCGGTGTTCACACCAAATGGTATGGTAGGGAGGACAATGACTTTGGCTCCTTGATACCATGCAAGTTTACCGGCCGCAGCCGCAATGGCATCAGCCTCAAAAATATCGGTTCCATAGGGAAGGTGATAATTATGGGCTTCCGTAGCCCCCCAAGGGAGGACGGCAAGGTCGAACCGCTGCTCCTTTAAATTTTTCCAGTTATTTTCAGCCAATAGATAAGGTCGCATAGTGTATTTTTATAGTGAATGGTACAATCATTTTTCTTTTATAAAAATATCGAAAAAGAATCTCTTATTCTGATATATTTTTTGAATATTGGTATTTATTTGATCAATCCCAATGATATGATGCGCGACAGAAGAACCTTTCTCAAAAAAACCTTGGCTACTACTTCAATTTTATTGCCCACAGGTTTGACGAGAGCTTTCGGCCAATCTCAACACCATGGTAAAGGAGGTAAATTCAAACCTTTGATTCTTTCCACATGGGACCATGGCATGCCTGCTAATGACAAGGCCTGGGAAGTATTGATGGAAACGGGAGATTTGGTTTCTGCTGTCGAAGAGGGTGTAAAGATCACAGAACTGGATATGGATAACCTTTCCGTTGGTTTGCAGGGATTACCGGATAGAGAAGGAATTCCCACTTTGGATGCCTCTATCATGAAAGGTGATGGTTCTTGTGGTTCCGTTGCTTTTGTAAGGCAAGTGAGACATCCCATTTCTTTGGCAAGAAAAGTTATGGAGGCGACACCACATGTGTTATTGGCAGGAGAAGGTGCAAGGCAGTTTGCCATTGCTCAAGGATTTCCGATGGAAGAAGAGGTATTAAGTCCAAAAGCGGAGGAGGCCTATCAGAAATGGAAAGTGGAGTCCAAATATAAACCCATCATCAATATTGAAAATCACGATACCATAGGCATGATTGCTTTAGGTGTGGATGGAAAACTGGCCGGTTCCTGTACCACTTCAGGACTGGCATTTAAGATGCATGGCAGGGTAGGGGACAGCCCCATTATTGGGGCAGGACTTTATGTAGATGATGAAGTCGGAGCGGCTACAGCCACTGGTTTAGGGGAATCCATTATCCGGATTTGTGGCAGTTTTTTGATCGTGGAGCTGATGCGTCAGGGCAGGTCTCCTCAGGAGGCTTGTGAAGAGGCAGTCAAGAGATTGATCGCAAAAAATGAAAAAGACATCAAAGATATTCAGGCAGGTTTTTTGGCTATCAATAAGGACGGTGAATATGGAGCTTATGCTGTACAACAAGGATTTACCTACGCCATGCATTATGAAGGTGGTAAAGATCTTTTGAATGCAGGGTATAAATTATAAGTCATGGTTTTAGAAGCACCCGTTTTTACTATAGAAGCTGCCTTGTTGGCGGAGCAATTTGGTGTCCATAGGATAGAGCTTTGTTCTGATTTTGGGGAAGGGGGAGAAACGCCATCAGCGGGTGCATTGCTATACCTAAAGGAAAAATTACGAATCCCCATTTTTGTAATGATACGGCCAAGAGGAGGAGATTTTGTTTATACACCCGATGAGTTGGAAGTCATGAAAAGGGATATACAGATTTTGAAGTCCTTTGGTGCTGATGGTTTTGTTTTCGGCCTTTTGGATCAGGATGGGCATGTTGATCGGGAAGCCTGTAAGGTTTTAATTGAGGCAGCCGAAGGTAGCCCCTGCACCTTTCATAGGGCCTTTGATATCTGTCGTAACAAGAAAGAGGCAATTGAAACCCTCATTTCCCTGGGTTTTAAGAGGATTCTTACCTCTGGAGGAAAGAATACAGTTGCTGAAGGCATGACAAATATCCTGTCCTACCTCGAGCAAGCTGGGGAAAGGATTATTATCATGCCAGGAGGTGGGTCAAAACCTGAACATATTCCTTTATTGAATGAAGAGAATATGCTCAAAGAAATTCATGCCAGTTGTAAAAGTTATAGGCAATCAGAAAGCAAATTTGTGCATACAGATGTCCGATTATCCAAGGAGCCGAAGGCTTTTGAGAGGGTGTTGACAATTGATAAGCATCTGGTAGAAGCGTTTTTCAAGAAAATGGGTTAAACAATAGAACATACTGCCACTGACTGATCATGTTTTATTAACTTTTACGGCATATTTCAAAAAGGCATATAGATATAGTATTCTATTGATAAATGAATTTAATAGCCAATTAGATTTTGATTTTTGAGTAAAATATTGTAATTTATTCGACACAATAAAATCCAAATAGCTATGGTAAAAAGTTTTCAAGGCGTGAGGGTTGCAACCCCCAAAAAAAATAACCTTCCGGTACTGGTCAAGGACCACATGAGCACCAATTTGGTGACATTTATGGAAAATGAGACAATAGATCATGTACTGGAAGTACTTACAAAAAGAAAAATATCCGGTGCACCTGTCGTGGATAGAGATGGCCGTTTGATCGGAATTATTTCTGAAGTGGATTGTCTCAAGGAAATCATAAAGGGAAAATACTCCAATACACCCAAGTTTGTTGGATCAGTGGGCGAGCATATGACCAAGGATGTAATTACCCTTTCTCCCGAAATGACTTTATTTGACGCTGCCCAGAAGTTTTTGGATTTAAAGATCAGAAGATTTCCCGTATTGAGTGATGGCAAGTTGATCGGCCAAATCAGTTTATCAGATGTGATTCGGGCATTTCCGAAGCTGAAAGAAACGACTTGGTAGACCCACTCAAACAGTTAAAACAAGGTGTATGATGAGAAAACCTCCAAGTATAAAGCAGGAGGTTTTATTTTTAATATATATTCTAGTTTTACTACCACTTTAAATATATCCGACCAGTTTATAACTTAGGATTCCTATCCATTCTTTGAATAGTTTTTGCCAAATTAAGATGGATTGTGGACTTGGGTAAAATAACTTGGGAAAGCTCAGCCGGATGTCTTCTGCATAGTAATCAACAGGAAAAGGGGTCACCTTGATTCCGACTTTATCAAAACATCCCTTGGCCCGTTTCATATGGAAGGCGGAAGTTATCAGTAAGTACTCCTTGAATTCCCAGTTATCATCCAAATTGGTCAGTATTTCCTTTGTGAATTGGGTATTTTCTCTGGTATTTTTGGCTTCTTTTTCCAAAAGGATGTCACTTGGATCCACTCCGGCAATAAGCATAAAATCCCTTAATAATTCTGCTTCTGTATTGGGATTTGTAGGGTTGAGTCCCTGACCTCCTGTAATC
>NZ_SLAP01000230.1 GCF_007126775.1 Cecembia sp.
CTTGGGGGGCCATGCCTTACAAAGATCAGGTGATTGAGGAAACGGCGACCGTGGTAGAAAAACTGGAAGCAGCAGGAGGAATATTGGTAGGTAAATTTACATTAGGCGCTTTGGCCATGGGAGATGTGTGGTATGGAGGGGTAACCAAAAACCCATGGAATTTAGAACAGGGATCCAGTGGCTCATCTGCCGGTTCGGGTTCTGCAGTCAGTGCAGGCTTGGTTCCCTTTGCCATCGGTACAGAAACTTTAGGAAGCATTGTTTCGCCCTCCACACGCAATGGGGTAACAGGTTTACGGCCCACCTTCGGTAGGGTCAGCCGGCATGGAGCCATGGCCTTGAGTTGGAGCATGGATAAGATAGGTCCTATGTCCAGGTCAGCTTTGGACAATGCCATTGTGCTTGCTGTGATCACTGGTTTTGACCCAAAAGATAAAAGCACCATTGCTGCTGCCTTTAATTATGATGCCAAAAAATCCTACAAGGACCTTAAAGTAGGTTATTTTGCACCATACTTTGAAGGAGAACGGGCAAGTGAATTTGACAAAAAGGTTTTGCAAGACCTGAAAGCGATGGGTGTTGAATTAAATCCTGTAACACTTCAATCCTCTGTAGATGTGTCCTCCATGTTAATTTCTCTTTATGTAGAAGGTGCCGCTGCTTTTGATGAAATGACCCGGATGGATTTTGATGATCTGCTGGTAGCCCAACACCGCAATGCCTGGCCTAACTTATTCCGTTCCTCCCGCTTTATCCCTGCGGTGGAATACATTCAGGCAAACAGGTTCCGCAATATTCTCATTGAGGAAATGCATACCCTGTTTTCTGACTATGATGTGATTGTTACTCCTTCATTTGGTGGCAATCAATTGCAGGTCACCAACCTTACTGGCCATCCCGCACTGTGTATGCCCAGTGGATTTCTGGAGAACGGAAGCCCGGTATCCATTACCTTCCTGGCCAACTTATTCGATGAAGAAAAATTGATCCAATTGGGTAGGGCTTATCAGGCACATACGGACTGGCAAGAAAAAAGGCCTCCTCTGTTTGATCAGTAATTTCTGATCTCAGAGAAGGCCCTAGCCAGTTATCCCAATTACTGCAAGAATTAGCGCCCTAATACCCCTTCAGCCAACATCCTTTCCAAAACTGCTTGTGAAAAGTCTGAAGAAAACCTTTCCAAAGACCTTGGGTTTAGGGTCTTGGACTGTGCTGACCATACCAATAATTCAGAGGCCGTATCGTACACGTTGATTTCCATAAAGTACTTACGGTCATTGACAATATGACCTGGGGTCATCATCATCCCGTGATTCCAGCCCCAAAAACCGCCGAAATTATTCATTCCCCAAGCACCCGGACCTATCATTGGACCTGCCATCATCATATGTCCCGGAATATAGCGTTGCTCATTTTGGACATCAATCAAGGATACCGTCATGATGGCATCTTTTTGATTTTGCTTCACCACCTCAATCATGGAATTTTTATCCAAATCTGTACTTCCCCAAAAACTGGGACGGATGGTGGCATTACTGGTCGTGGAATTGATTCCTATCCTACTTAACTTAGTTTGAATATCAGTTTCAATTTCCTGACGTTTAGCAATATCGTTCAACACCACAGCAACAAAAAGATTATTATAGCCATAATTGCTTTTATCAGGACCAACCCAAGACCTCGTTATCCTTGTAGAAGATGAACAGGCAGTAATCACCAAGGCAGCCACAAAAACCAGATATTTTTTCATAGCATCATATTGTTTAACCGTTAGACTTTTGAAACAAATTATTCCTTCATACGGATTTCGGAATATTTGTTATCAATTTTTGTATGGGTTTAAAAATATTTTACTTTCATTTTTGGGCACGTAAAAAAATAAAAATCCTTACAATTGGTTGTTTTGAAAATTAGCTGCCAATTACACCTTCCTCTGACATTCTTTTTAAAACTACTTCTGCAAATTCCTTAGAAGCTTTTTCCAATGATTTTGGATTAATTGTTTTGGATTGGGCCGACCACACGAGCAATTCAGATTCCGTATCATAAACATTGATTTCTACAAAATATTTTCGGTCATTCACCACATGTCCAGGTGTCATCATCATACCATGGTTCATACCCCAAAATCCTCCAAAATTACCCATTCCCCAAGCACCCGGCCCCATCATAGGACCTCCCATCATCATATTGCCCGGAATATAGCGTTGCTCATTTTGCACATCAATTAAGGAGACAGTCATGATGGCATCTTTGTCACTTTCTCTGACCACATTGACCATGGCGCTTTTTGTCAGATCTGTGCTGGTCCAAAAATTGGGCTGAATGGTGGCATTGCTAGCAGTGGAAGAAACACCTACTCTTTGCAGTTTACTTTGAATATCATTTTCGATGACCTGGCGCAGGGTAATGTCACTTAAGACAACGGCAACAAACATATTGTTATACCCATAGCTGCTTTTTTCAGGACTACTCCAAGATCGCGTAATTTTTGTTGCAGGAGAACATGCAGCAAATACCAATACTGCCAAGATGACAAAATACTTTTTCATATATAATTTAGAATTAAGAGGATGGGAAAAACAAAGGTTAAACTTTTATAGGATTCACAAAATAAAGTTAAAATATTTATGCAAATATTTATCTATTATTGTCAAAATGATTCCAAAGGACAGAACATTGTCTCCATTCTTTAAGGCATGAAAATACGGAACATGGATGGCTTTTTTTGTAACGTACATTTCTCTCATTGACTTCTTGGATTTTTATAATCAAACGGCATCAAATCCCCGACCTTTTCCCAAGCCATATACCCATTTAAATAGAGATCAAAAGGGTGAAAATAATTGCCATCTTCAAATAACCTCAGTGCATTTCCTGTCAAAATAAGCTTCGTGACCTGTAAAGATCGTGGATCAGTCATGTCCCAGTAAGTATAGTTTAGATTTCTCTCAAGTTGTCTTCTGTAGTTGAATTCTTCAGGCTCTTTTTCAAATATCACAAAAAATGGATCTGCATAGGTTAGAAAAAGGAATCCATTGCGGGCCTGTTCTACCAAATCCCCCCTCTTCAAGGTATCATCAGCAATTCCCAGCGCTTCATTTTGCAAATTTTCATTTTTGGATTGTTGTTGAGGTCGATCTCTAATCAACAAAGGAATGGTATCATTGAGCAAAGTCCCGGCTCCCACAATCACATCATAAGTGGGCTTATTTAATTTGCCCTTTTTTACCGTGAACCCCTCTTCTTCTAAGTTATCATGGTATAAGGCCCTTATAAAATGTGCAATGCTGCCTTCAAATGCCCGCTTTCTTTGTTCTTCGACTTTAGCCTTTCTTCTCCTCGGTATATTTTCCTCAAAAAAATATGCTTGACCGGCATATTGAGTTACTGTGGTTTCGAAATCATAAACGAAAGACTCCAACACAAATTTGATGGTATAACCCAAATTCGGGTTTTGTATTTCAAGAATATCCCTTCCTCTGGCAATCAGTTTGTTTTCATAAGATTCGCTATCCAAAATGAGCACTTCAGGATTAAGAAGCTTGGATTTTTGGCCGTTTATGCTGTTGCCTAAGAACAGCTCTTCAAAAATTTTTAAATTCTTATACCATTCTTTGTCTCTCCTTTCTATCACCTTGGCTTCCTCCAGGTCAATGGTCTCCTGAAGAATCCGAAACTCATAAGATTCCCTGAGATCCTGTGTGGAAAAAGGGAATTTAAATGTCTGGTAACCCATAAAACTGATAACCAATTCATAATTCCCCGCAGGAATTGGGATTTCAAAGACTCCGCTTCCATCTGTAATATCTCCGAAAGTTGAGTTATTGATAAACACCGTGGCAAATTCCACCGGCTGAAAAGTTTCTGCATCGACCACCCTCCCTTTCATCACATATTGGGCATAGGTGGAAGAAAGGCAGAAGAAGCTCAAAAACAGCAAGCAGTAAAAAGGAATCGAAAAGCTTTTGTGAAGCATCAATCAGAAACTTTAAAGGTATAATGGGCCTGAACAGGTTCCCCTTTATTGGAAATTCCCTCCAAACTCACCCTTACATCCGGGTTTCCTTCTGTCAATCGGAACTCGATGAATGCTTTTCCCCTGGGGTCTGTTTGCAACATGGGCTGCCAATAAATGGTAGACCGGAAGTCTAAGGCAAACGGCGAATTGATATCCGGCACTTCCGGAGGGGTATAGAACTCTCGTATTGGCACATAACCTTGTGAAACAGCCGTGGCGTTTCCTAAAACATCCACCTCGGACCAATCTCTGTTGGGGTTACCTCCTTTCGTCAGGATATTGACCACTCCTCCAGCTCCTTCAGATCCAAAAACTGCCGACCGGTTCAAACTCCTCAGGATATCAATCCTTTCAATTTCTGCTACTGGGAGATTCATGGCCCACATTGGATCCACTGGCATCCCGTCTATGAATATCCTTGCTCCTTGTAGACCTCGGCCTCCAATTTGACCCCCACGCATCAGGATAACAGGAGGATTGACAAAATCAAAGGTATTTCCCGCTACATTTACGCCAGGAAACCTTCCCCTTATGAGCTGATAAACATTCTGAAAGGAATAATATTCCTCTGTGACGACCATGCTGAGTTCCGGATTATTGTTGTATTGAATGGCGCGATTATCCGGTATCATCTGACTCCTTCTCCCCCTAACGGTCACTTCACCCAGTTCCAAGTCCCTGCCCATTCGAAATTGTTCCATAAGGTCCCTAGCTTCTTTCACTGTCACGATATAATCGTCAAAATCCCTGTACTGATCTCCTTCTGGCAAGCCAATGATATTGGCCATTCTAGGTTCTGGGATTTCTTTTTTGAAAATTTCCACATCATTGCGCTTCACCTCCCGTTTCTTTCCACTTCTGCGCTCCCTTTCCACATGGGCCTGCAAGAATATGCCCACCGTATCCTGATAATCCATTCCTAAAAAAGTGAAATAGCCAAGAGAATCAGTTTCGCCTTCATACACGATAGGGCCTCCATAGAAATGCTTTACCAACATCGTCAATTGCTGCACTTCATCTACAGGTTGCTCATTGGTTCTGAAGACCCTGC
>NZ_SLAP01000208.1 GCF_007126775.1 Cecembia sp.
ACAGCTCATGATGCCATGCATGGGGTAGTGGCTACAAATAAAAAAGTCAACCATATCATAGGATGGATTGCTGCTATTTTGTTTTCATACAATTTTTACTGGAAGCTATTTCCTAAACACCATGAACACCATCGGTTCGTTGCTACAGACAGAGACCCTGATTACCATGCTTCAGGCAATTTCTTTTTATGGTATTTTAGTTTTATCAAACAATATCTAAGCATTTGGCAGTTTTTACTTATGGCAATTACGTTTAATGTTCTTAAGCTTTTTCTGCCAACAGAAAACCTAATCATTTTCTGGATGTTACCTGCTATTTTGTCCACACTACAATTGTTTTACTTCGGAACATATTTGCCACACAGAGGGGAATCTGACAACAAACACCATTCAAATAGTCAGGAAAAAAACCATCTTTGGGCATTTATCTCCTGTTATTTTTTCGGATACCATTACGAGCATCACGACTCTCCCAGCACACCTTGGTGGAGACTTTGGAAGGTAAAAGAAAAGCAAAATGCCTAATGCTTTAAATTATTTTTATTTTATTGATTTGAAATCAAACAATTCATTGAGGTATTGGATTAATAGTAAAAATTAATACTCAAATATGAAGTCTACGTTTACGCTTTTAATTAGTTTATTTGCGATTTTTTCAAGTTTTGCACAAGAAGGAGAAGTAAGGGGAAGGGTATTCAATAAAGTAAACAATGAGGGTATACCTTTTGCCAATGTTATCCTACTCGGTACAGATTACGGCACGGTAACGGATATAGATGGAAACTATTCAATATCCAACATCCCTCCAGGATTTTATAATGTTAGGGCGAGTTTTGTAGGATTTAGAACAAAAACCGAGTTTGATATTCAGATTACACTAGCAAGGGCTGTACGCTTGGATTTTAGTTTGATTGAGGAAGCTTCTGATCTTAGTGAAGTGACTGTTTCCGCTGATTTTTCCCGCTCTGACGAAACACCTATATCCGTGAGAAGACTCAATACAAATGAAATTGAAAGATATCCTGGGGGAAACAGAGATATTAGCCGGGTAATCCAATCCCTTCCTGGAGTTGCAAGTACCTCAAGTTTCAGAAATGATATCATTATCAGGGGGGGAGCTCCCAATGAAAACAAATTCTTTGTAGATGAAATTGAAGTTCCTGTTATCAACCATTTTGCGACTCAGGGTTCTTCTGGTGGCCCTGTGGGAATTCTTAATGTTAACCTCATCAGAAATGTGGATGTTATCACCGGTGGATTTCCGGCAGACCGCATGAACTCTCTTAGTTCATTTTTCGAATTCACTTTAAAAGAAGGACGAAAGGATAAAATGTTCACCCAAATGACGATAGGTGCCAGCGAATTTACATTATCCAATGAAGGGCCTTTGGGTGAGAAAACCACTTACCTCGTGTCTGCTAGACGTTCTTACCTCCAATTCCTTTTTAGGGCTTTAGGTCTTCCGTTTCTTCCAACATTCAATGATTTTACCATAAAAACTACAACCAAAATCAACTCCAAAACTGAGTTGACATTTCTGGCTGTCGGAGCTACAGGTAATTTTGCATTGAATTTTGACGAACCAAATAATGAAACAGAGTTGGAAAGAGAAAATAGGCTTTATCTATTGGAAAATCTTCCAATTACTTCTCAATGGAATTATACAACAGGGTTGAAACTCAAGCGCTTTAGAGAAAATGGTTTTTGGACTTTTGTCCTGAGCAGAAACATGCTCAATAACAGATCCTTTAAGTACTTTCAAAATGATGAAAGTGACCCTGCAAATCTTACATTTGATTATGTATCTCAGGAAAGTGAAAATAAATTCAGGGCAGAAAACTCCATATTCAAAAAAGGCTTCAATCTAAAATACGGTGTCAATTATGAATTTTCCCGTTTTTTCATCAACAGTTTTGACCGCTTCTCATTTGCCAATGAAGGTTTGATAATTGATGTCAACGATCAAACATTTTTCAACAGTTATGGCGCGTTTATCTCAGGGAGCAAAAATTTTAACAATGAAAGGCTTTTGATAAGCGGTGGTGTCAGGCTAGATGGAAGTGATTTTGGAAAAACCGCCAGCAATCCTTTGAACCAAATCAGCCCTAGACTTTCTGTTTCCTATCAGCTAAAACCACAGCTCTTCTGGACCACCAATGCAGGAATATATTACCAAAAACCCCCGTATACTTCTTTGGGGTTCAGAAATAATGAAGGGGAACTGGTCAACCAACTGAATGATATCAGATTTATCCAGTCTACCCATTTTGTCACAGGAATCGAAAAAGTAATTCCGGAAAAAAGCAGAAGATTCTCAATAGAAGGTTTTTATAAACTGTACAAAGATTACCCTTCTTCCTTATTGAATGGCATAGCTCTGGCCAACTTAGGTGCTGACTTTGGAGTCATCGGAAATGAACCTGTAATTTCCAATGCGGAGGGAAGGGCATATGGTTTGGAATTTCTTGCCCAGCAGAGGTTATACAATAACTTTTATGGAATAGCTGCTGTAACCTTGGTAAGAAGTGAATTTACAAATCCAAACACTGAGGGGTTTGTTCCTTCTGCTTGGGATAATGGCATCATCGTCAGTCTGACAGCAGGAAAAAGGTTTGGAAAAAATTGGGAGGCAGGTGCCAGATGGCGCTTTCTCGGAGGTCTGCCATATACACCCATTGATGTGGCCACATCATCCCTGATAGATGTATGGAATCTACGTGGTCAGGGCATATTGGATTTTAATCAAATCAACGCACTGCGATTGGGAGAATTTCACCAATTGGACATAAGAATAGATAAACGCTACTTTTTCAAAAAATGGAACTTCAATTGGTATATAGATATAGAAAATCTCTATAATTTTCAGGCTGATCAGCCACCGTTATTGTTCCCTGAAAGAGATGTACAGGGAGGATTAATTGTCAATCCAGATGATCCCTCTCGCTACCTCACACGATTGGTAAATAATCCAGCAGGAACCATTATTCCAACAATTGGGATCATTGTAGAATTTTAATTCTTTGCCCTGGCACTATCGCCAGGGTATTATTTTATTTTTACTTTTGCATTTGATGAGAAAGCCTTTTTTGTTTTTACTTCTATCTGCACTTTTTTTGTCCAAAACCCAAGGTCAAAGTTTTCAAGATACTTTAAAACATGAAAAACCAGGGCTGTTGGATAAAACCTTTGATCTTGGAGATCAGGTCATCGATTTGATTTCTGGAGAAAATTGGGCTTTTATCCCAATTGTGGTTTATTCACCTGAAACCAGACTTGGCCTAGGAGTTAGAGCCATTCGGGTATTCCAATTTCGTGATCAAGATAATCCTTTACTTAGGCCATCGAGTTTACCCATTACTTTCCTTTATACTTTAAATAGACAAGCTATTTTTACTTCTGAGGTTAATCTCTGGGCAAATGAGAATAAGGATTTTTTCAATGCCCGGTTAGAACTCTCCGACTTCCCATTTCGGTTTTATGGAATAGGAAACCAACCAATATTAGAGGAAGGGGAATCTTACAGCACAAGGTATGCATACTTCCATGGATTATTCCAAAAAAGATTGACAGAAGGGATTTATCTGGGAGGAAGATATGAGTTTAGGGTAGATGACATTTACGAAAAACAAGAAGGAGGGCTTTTGGATGTCGGGAATATTCCTGGATCAAATGGACAGCGTCTTTCAGGTCTGGGAATTGTAATGACCCACGATACCCGTGATCAAATTTTTCAGCCTACGAAAGGGTGGTTTAGTACAATTACCGCTATGGG
This sequence comes from Cecembia sp., assembly GCF_007126775.1. Taxonomy (GTDB): domain Bacteria; phylum Bacteroidota; class Bacteroidia; order Cytophagales; family Cyclobacteriaceae; genus Cecembia. The sequence goes on from NZ_SLAP01000208.1 coordinate 3,773, forward strand.
GTTCCCAGCTTGGTTAGGCAGTAATTTTAATTTTTATCAATACACTTTTGATTTAAGAAAGTACACATTATTAGGAGATCAAAAAATATTGGCACTTCAATCCTGGTGGAGTTTTACTTCTGGAGATGCACCTTTTCAACACATTTCATTAATAGGTGGAAGCGAAAGGATGCGTGGATTTTTTGAAGGCAGGTATAGGGACAGACATGCATTGGTACAGCAAGCAGAGTTTCGATTACCCATTTATAGAAATCTTGGGATGGTGTTTTTTGGCCATGCCGGTCAGGTTTTTTCCAACTTTAACCGCGTTGAATTTTCCAAGATGCGGTATGGAGCTGGGATGGGCTTTCGGTATCGATTAAACAAAGAAGGGCTAAATATAAGATTAGATTTTGCTTTGGGTGATCAAAGCGCCTTTTATTTTGGCTTAAATGAGGCTTTTTAGTTAGGTTTTGTTTGAACTATTTATTTATATAGCGATATTTAGTTGTTAGTTTTATTAATAAATACCTGATGAAAAGAATTCTGATTTTTATAGCCTTTTTTTCTTTGTGGTCAAACAAAATTTTCTCCCAAAGCAACATTGAACTTTTGGAAACAGCCTTAGAAAATTATGCAGCTGTTTATCCTTGGGAAAAAGTTTACCTGCACACAGACAAACCCCATTATTTTCTTAATGATACCATCTGGTTCAAAGCATATGGAACATTAGAGGTAGATAGCGAAAAGATTTATCCGACCTTATCGGTCCCACTTTATGTGGACCTGATTGACAGCCGCTTTGACCGAAATATCGACCGTTCCATTGTCAGGATGGAAGATGGTAAAGGTACTGGAGACATAGTACTTCCCAGGGATTTAGAGCCTGGCATTTATACACTTAGGGCATATACCAATTGGATGCAAAATTTTGGTAACAAGGCTTTTTTTACCAAAGATATTTTTATCGGGGAAGTTGGTGATAGTTGGAACCTGCCAGATTTTGAACCACAATTCTTTATTGGATTCTATCCTGAAGGGGGAAATCTGGTAGCAGGTACTGAGAATCTGATCGGTTTCAAAGCGAGCGATGAATTTGGCAAGGGAGTAGATGTAAGCGGAGTAATTTTTAATAGTAAAGGAGAAGAAATACAGCAATTTGAATCCGATTACCTTGGAATGGGTAAAGTGAGATTTGTGCCTGAAAAAGGCGAAAATTATGAGGTATTGGTTACTCCCAAAAATAAAGCAGCCAAAAAGTTTGAACTGGGAAGGATTGTAGAGGAGGGTCATCTTTTACAAGTTGATGGATTAGGCGATGAAAAACATTTGGAAATCAGGGTTTATCAAAACACGTCCAATCCACCAAAAGAATTGCACCTGATCGCCATGCGAAAGGGAGGAGTAGCTTGGAAAGGCCAAATCAATCTTTCTGATAATGAAAGTACCCTCAGTATTCCAAAGAATTCTTTTCAAGCAGGATTGCATAAGTTCTCTCTCATGGATGAAGAAACAAGAATTCTTGCAGAACGATTGGTTTTTCTATTTCCAAAGCAGGCTGGAGAATCCTTTTTTCACACAGATAAGGATTCCTATCAGCCGAAAGAAAATGTCCAACTGGAAATTCTTGTTCAAGACGCTTCAGGTATGGGAATCGAGGGGGAATTCTCCGTCTCAGTATTGGATGGGGATCAGATATTTTATCCTGAAAGCACACAAAATATCTTCACTTATTTTCTTTTGGACTCAGAGGTATTTGGTGAAGTAGAAAAGCCTGCCTATTACTTTGATCCACATCAAGAAAATGCTGCAAAGCATCTTGATAATTTGCTATTGACTCAGGGTTGGAGAAGATTTAATTGGAGCGATTTAGCAAAACTTCAATCTTTACCCAATTTTAGTATAGAACCGGGATTGTCTGTCTCAGGAAAAGTGGAAACTGGTGGGAAAAGAGAAATTTCAGAACCCCAGGTATTAACCCTTATGGTCAGGCATCCTTTTGAAGACCCAGAGGTATATGATGGCGTAACAGATTCATTAGGTAATTTTAGTTTTACAGGCCTGGATTTCGAAGATTCGGTCACAGTTTTTGTCCAGACGCTTGAGGTGAAAGAAAAGAAAAAACGGTCTAGGGAAGTCAAAGAAAATGAAATCAATATTATACCTCCAAGAATCCCATTTATCGGTGAAAGGAAGTATACAAGCTTTTCTCCCAACTCAGCATTTCGTGATGAAAATGAATATTTGATCACTGTCAGGGAAACCAAAAACCTGATGGACCAATTCAAAACCAATCGGGAAGTTGAATTGGGAGAAGTCACAATCGTCGGCAGACGGTCACAAATGATTCCTGACAATAGAACTCTACAGTATCAGGATAAGCCGGATGCAAAACTTGAATTGACTGAAGAATTTTATTATTTCTCCAATGTTTTTCAGCTGCTGAGAGGAAGGTTTGCTGGTGTCGATGTAAGAGGAGACGTAATCAGTCTAAATCCTTTTCCTGTCGTGCTGATTAGAGGTGGAAGGATTACCGGTGATGGTGGGCTTGCAGGTGCTACCTTTCTTTTGAATGGTGCTCCAGTGCAGCCTGAAACACTTGCAGCCTTACCTGTGCCTGAAATTGAGCGAATAGATATTCTGCGGGGTTTAAGTAAAGGCGCTGTCTTTGGCAGTTTTGGGGGAGGTGGTATCATACATATCCTGACCAAATCAGGGAATCCTAATCGGGATTTTGCAGATATAGATACCAAAGGAAATGCCGTGGCAGAGGTTTTGGGTTATTCACCAGTGAGGGAATTTTACGAACCTCCCGTGGTACCCGATATCAATGTTCCTTTTGCAGTAGATTATCGGTCTACTATCTATTGGAACCCTAAGGTATTAACAAACCAAGAAGGAAAAACCAAGATCAACTTTAGATTGACTGAAGGCAGTCCTGTGGTCAGGGTAATTTTGGAGGGACTTTCCAATGAAGGAGACCCGATATTTGGTACCTATACTTTTCATGTAGGAAATAGAGAAAGGAATCAGGTTCAGGATTAGTAGTATTTGGGAAATGGAATTTATTAAAATGAATTCTTACTTTTATTTTGACTGCTAAAAAAGATAGGTAAATGGTAATGAGAAGAGGAAGCTTATAAAAAGAAAGGTATATTTTCCGGTACTGGGTTTGGATAATTGATTGAATAGTGAAGAAAAAAATCTTTTGTTATTAGGAAACAATCTCGCAGGGTTAAGCCCTTGATTAAAGAAATTTTTGGTAAATTCTCTTTTGAATGAACTTACTGGATATCCATACACATTCCCAAGGCAACCCAACAGGGATATTTAATGGTATCCCCAAAAAAAGAGAGAACATACAACCATTTTCTATTGGTTTACATCCTTGGTATCTTAAAGGGGATTGGGAACAGGAAGTCTTCCGACTTGAGCAATACCTTAACAATCCAAACCTTTTTGCAGTTGGTGAATGTGGTTTTGATTTGGTCAAAGGACCTCCTCCTGACTTACAAATGGCGGCATTTAAGGCCCAGGCGGATTTGGCAAAAAAATACGATTTACCGCTTATTTTGCATTGTGTCAAAGGGCTTCATTTGCTTCAAAAGTATCTAAAAACAAACGTTTACCCCCCTTTTATCATTTGGCATGGCTTCAATCTAAAGTCTGCCGTTGTAGAAAATTTGCATAATTTCCCAGTATATTTTTCATTTGGAGAAGCCTTATTTCAAAACAATGCAAATGCCAAAAAATGCTTAAAGGAATGTCCATTAGACAGGGTTTTTTTTGAGACTGATATTTCAGAAAAAAATATTTCCGCTATTTATGAACAGGCTTCACTAATTTTGGGCATTCCTGTCTACACTTTGGACAGACAGGTCAGAGAAAATTGGATGCATATCTCAAAAAGAATATTCAAATGAATGATTTTACCTGGCTTTCACGTACAGAACTTTTAATAGGGCGTGAAGGATTGGAAAAGTTGGCCAAAAAGCATGTCCTGATTGTAGGCCTTGGTGGTGTCGGATCGTTTGCCGCCGAATTTATTTGCAGAAGCGGTATAGGGGAAATGACCATCATTGATGGAGATGTGGTGGATATTAGCAATTGCAACAGGCAACTACCGGCAACCCAAAAAAATGTGGGACAATCAAAAGCGGAATGGATGGAGGAGCGCTTACTTAGCATCAACCCTCAACTCAAAATACACGTGATAGGTAAATTTCTTGCGCCTGAGCCTATGACAAAGCTTCTTAATGAGAATGAATTTGATTATGTAGTGGACTGCATTGACAGTTTAACACCAAAACTACATCTAATTGCAGGAGCCCAGCAAAGAGGGTTTCCATTGGTAAGTTCTATGGGAGCAGGAGGAAAAATGGATCCTACCCAAATCAGGATTGCCGATATATCGGAAACCCATAACTGCAAGCTTGCCAGGATGCTTCGGAAAAGATTGAAAAGATTAGATATAAAAAGAGGTTTTAAGGTCGTTTTTTCAACTGAACTTTACATCAAAGAGAGTTTAATGATGACCGACGGAAAAAATTATAAAAAATCCGCCTATGGTACCATGTCTTTTTTACCTGCAGCCTTTGGTTGCAGTTGTGCATCTGTGGTCATCAATGATCTTTTGGTGTCAGGCTAAAAAATTCTCACCCATCAGGCAAGCCTATTTTTAACAAAACAGAATCTTTTAAGTATGGAAATGATATAGGAATACCAATGTCCCAGTAAAAGCAGGTTTTCTTTGGTCTTTGATTTCCAATTTGACATCTACTTCGGCCTTGATGGTTCCTCTAAGGTTAACCACATTTTTCAGGCCAGCATTAAGCCTAACTTCATTATCGACCAGCACCGCTTGGGCAAAGCGTAGATTTTCTATTCCATAATTGACCATCATCTTTAGATTCTGCACCTGAACAATCTGCTCCCAAAGATAAGGTACCAATGAAAGTGTAAGATAACCATGGGCAATGGTATTCCCGAAAGTACCTTCCAATTTGGCGCGCTCAGGGTCAGTATGAATCCATTGATGGTCGAGCGTTGCTTCCGCGAATTTATTGATCTGTTCCTGTGTAATCCGGTGATATTCAGATAATCCTAGGTCGTTTCCAATAAATTTTTCGAAATCTTCAAAACTTCCAATTGTGATATGAGCCATAGACTGATTATTTTTGAAAATAAAGTTAACAAAAATCCCAAAAATAAGGGTGCTAAATAATTCTAAGAGATTAAGGAAAGCATCTATCAATTCTTCTTCACTAGTTTTTTGTTAAGCAATCCACATTTCCTCTTTCAAAAAGAAAGTTTAAACCAACACCAGTCTAACTGTCTCAAATACTGGACAATAGGAAGAAAAATATCCATTCCTTTTTTCTGAAAAAAAATTTTATGTTTCTATTTTTTTATTCAACTATATTCCTAAATTTACTGCCTATGCTTTGAAATATGAATAAAAAATTTTTCGCCAAAACCATGTTTTTGGCACTTACAGGCTTCTTTTTTTCCTTGCATCTTAAGGCAACAGTTCCGTATTTTTCAATTTTGTCGCACCATACAGAAATAATCCTCCAAGATGACTACACGGTAACCTATAAGGTTAAAAAATCAACTTTAATTCTTGATAAAAAAGGCTTGGGGCATGGAAATATACTTATACCTTACAGCGAGATCCACCGTATTATGGCTTTTGAAGGAAGGCTAATTGATCCTTCAAAAGGGCGAGTAGTAAAGAAAATTTCTGCAAAAGAGCTCTCGGATTATAACAATATTTCAAAGGATGCACTATTCGACGACCAAAGGGTGAAATTCTATGGTATGGGAGAAGAAAAACTTCCTATGATTGTTGAGGTGGAATATGAAGTGAAGCAGTCAGGTAATTTTTATTTTAACTCATGGTATCCTCTATGGTATTACAACCAAAAAGTGGAAGAAGCCACTCTAGAGATAAGATATCCCCAGGCCCTTGGATTAAGGTATCGCAAATATCATTTTGACCTAGCACCTGATTCCAGTCAATTTGGAGATGAGATTTCTTTATCCTGGAAAATGAAAGGATTAAATCCTTTAGCCAAAGAACAGGAAAATCAAGCCATGTACCTGAAAATTCTACCTAAAAAATTTTCTTTAGAGGGATTTGAGGCTGATATGAGTGATTGGAAAAACTTTGGATTATGGTTTGCCAAGCTAATGGTGGGAAAAGGAGAGGTTACAGCCTCATTAAAGGAAGATATCCACAGGCAAGTCCGTGGATTAGAAAGGGATACTCAAAAAATTGAAGCCCTATACCGCTATTTACAAGAAAACTATCGCTATGTGTACATAGGCTTGGGAATTGACGGCTGGATGCCTCAAAATGCAGCACAGGTTCATCAACTCAAATATGGTGAATGTAAGGGACTGACCAACCTGATGAGGTCTATGTTAAAGGAAGTAGGTATAGACTCACAATATACTTTGGTAAATGCTGGGGTGAATGAAGAGGACATAGATATTGAATGGTCTTCCAATCAATTCAATCATGCGATTTTAAGGGTTCCATTGGAAGACCAAACCATCTGGCTGGAATGCACTTCAAAAACCAATCCGGTAGGATTTTTAGGTGAATTTACAAAAAACCGCCACGTTTTAGTAATTACTGAAGATGGAGGAATAATTGACAAAACACCTGATTACCAAGAACCAGCTTTTAATACATTTTTGACAAAAAATGTTATTGAGTTAAAAGAAGATGGAAATGCCCATATCGAAGGGGAATATATTTTTAAAGGGAATCCTTCCAATAATTTTTTAGGCCTTAGAACCACAATGAATGGTAAAGATCAAAAATCTTTTCTCAACCGAAATTTAGGGGGAAGTGGTTTACTGATTTTCGATTTTTACTTAGAACATCATGTCGAGAATTTTGTACCAACAGCTAAAATCAATTTTACTGGTGATCTTCAGAAGTTTGCCCAAAATACTTCAAAAAGGGTCTTAATCCCGCTTAATTGGAAAAAAATCAGCAAGGAAGACTTAATGAATGGGAAACTTTATGTTCATGATATTTATGAAATCCATGTTTCAGACAAGCTTGAACCAGAAAATAAACTGCCTCAAATTACAGATTTGAATGAGGAATACTCTCTAAAAATTAACACCTCTTGGAAAGAAGGTGTGATACGGGTAGAGAAACACCTGGAAACACACTTTACATGTTCTGAAACAGGAAATGACCTTACAGCTCTTTGGCAAAAAGTCAATGTTGCATCCATCCCATCTATTGTGTTTAAAAAAATAGAATAAATATGTGTAGAAGCCTGATTTTCACAATCTTTTTGATTGGACTTGTCAACCTTCATATAGAGGCACAAGAACTTATTTATGGTAGGTATACTACTAAAGAAATAGAATTTGAAGCGGTTGATTTTGAGCCAGAAGCTGATGCAGTGGTCTTGGGTGAAATAAGCACCAATAAAATTGTTATTCCAGAGTTGGAATCAAATGTTTTAAGAAGGATTAAAATCTTAAAGCCAAGCGGTATTCAACATGGTACTGTAACCATCCCCTTTTATTCAGGCTCCAATAGCTATGTTAGGATGACAAAAGTCAAGGCACAGGTTACCAATATTGTAGATGGGACGCCTAAGACATTAACTTTAAAGGAAGGTGATTTTTTTACTGTGGATTTAGGAAATGGCTGGAAAGAAATTCGTTTTACGCTTCCTGATGTACAAGTTGGGTCTATCATAGATTATCAATATTCCAAAATAGATAAAAGATTGACCATTTTGGAAGGTTGGGTCTTCCAGAACCAAATCCCTACACTCGTGTCGATTTACAGTATTGACATTCCTTCAGAGCTGAATTACAGGGTCTTGAGTCAAGGTGAGCAAACGCTAAAGCACAAGTTTGATTGGAAGAAAGATGGAACCTACAAATGGATACTCAAGGATTTAAGGTCATTTAAAGAAGAACCTTACATGTCCAGTCCAAGTGACTATTATGAAAAAATTGAGTTCCAACTGGCCGGATATGGATTTAGAGGCAGCAACAGTGTTTTCGCAGATTGGCCGGAGCTCGCCAAACACATCGTCAATATCGAGAGTTTTAGAAGTTATATTAAACCGAATAAAACCTATACCCAAAAACTTCAGGAACTGAACGTAGTTGGTGACAATCAACTTCAAATGGCCAAAGCCATTTACGATTATATGCTTGAAAATTATGAATTTGACGGGTATGTAGGCATATTGCCCACAGACCATATCAAACAATTGCTTGAGACCAAGAAAAATTCCAGACCAGAGCTTAATCTTTTACTACTGGCTTATCTGAATCAACACGGAATAGAAGCTGACCCTGTCCTGATTAGCAGCAAGGGAAATGGCCGGTCAAATATCATCGACAGTCCCTTTGCAGACCAATTCAACCAATTGATTTTAACAGTCATGGCTGACGGAAAGTCCTATTTTGTAGATGTTACAAATAAAGAAGTCCCTTTTGGTTATTTGCCCGTGGACTTTCATGTAGAAAAAGGATTTCTAATTAAGGACAAGGAAAGCAGGCTGATTCCAATTCAAGTCAATCACCGATCCGGTATTCAGCAATCTGTCAATTTTAAGCTGGAAGGTGGAAATGATTGGGTATCTGATGCAACCATCCGGTTTTTAGACTATGATGGAATCAGGATGGATAGACTCAAAGAAAAAAATGGGGAAGAATACTTCCAAAAAGAGACCATGGGTTTCAATATGGATCAAACCCAAGGCTTTTCCTTTAGCTCTAGAAATGACCCACGCAAAGTAGTGGATATGAAATGGCAAAAAACCTTTTCAACAAACGGAGAGGAGCTGCTTTTCATAGAACCATTTTTGTATTCAAGGTTTTCAGAAAACCCATTTCAAGCTGATAGCAGGACTTTTCCAATTGACTTCTACCATGGATTCCTGGACAATTTCAACACCAGTATTGATATTCCAGATGGGTATGAATTGGACGATTTTCCTGAAGATGTTTCGGTTGCCTTGACCAACGGAACATTTTCATTCAATTATAAAGTGACAGCCATGGAGAATACGGTAAAAATAAATTCCACAATTGACTTAAAGCAGCATGTTCTGCCTGCAATTCTGTATCAGGATCTTAAGTATTTTATGGAAATTGTCACCAGTAAGTTAAAGGAACCGGTAGTTTTGAGAAAAACTACTTTGCCATAATCGGCATTTTTCTAAAGTTTCAATATCCGTTTAATTCCGTTTTCTTTGTATTATAATTCTCCAAAAAATGGATAAAGAGAAAGGTATACCCAAGTACATCCATGGCTATGAAGCCATAGAACAAGAGCGCCTTAAAGAACAAGCCAAGGTCATAGAACGCCCAATTTATGACTTCATTGACTTTTCTCATGTAAATGAATTGCTGGAAATTGGTAGTGGGGTAGGCGCTCAGACTGAGGTACTATTGCGAAGATTTCCACATCTTTCCATTACCGGAGTGGAATATGAGTCCCGACAGATCAAGAAGGCTAAAGAAAATATGGATTTCCTCGGCCATGGCTCTGAAAAAGTTCGCTTTATCCAACAGGATGCAACAGATCTACAACTAGATGGCACCTTTGACGGTGTTTTTATATGTTGGGTCTTAGAGCACATTCCTGATCCTGTGAGGGTTTTAAAAAGCATGAAGCCTTTCCTGAAGAATAATGCAGTTGTTTCCATTACAGAAGTCTTCAACAGCACCTTTTACATCTATCCTTACTTGTCTGAAGTAATGGAATATTGGCATATTTATAATAATTACCAAGTTGCCATCGGTGGTGATCCTCAAGTTGGAGCAAGACTGGGAAGCTTATTGGAGGAGTCAGGTTACAAGAACATTGACTTAAGGAGCGGAGGCTTTCACTTGGACAAAAGAACAAGAGCGGAGAAAAAAAAAGTATTTTCTTATTGGAAAAACCTGATAAGCTCAGGGGCCTCTCAGCTTCTTGAAAGTGGCTTGGTTACCAGAGAACAGGTGATCGCCATGCAGGCCGGTATGGACAGGTTAATGGATATGCCTGATTCTGTTTTCTATTACAGGTTCATCCAAGCCACTGCTTTTGCTTAAGGGAATGAAAATCATCAAAGGAATTTTCAGGATATTAATTAAAATCATTTTATGGTTTTTCATTCTGAGTATTGGCTTTACTGTGCTTTACCGATTTGTTCCTGTTCCCATTACCCCTTTAATGGTCATTAGACTTTACGAGCAAGCAAAGGACGAGAAGAAAGTGCTTCGCCTGTACAAGGACTGGGTATCCATGCAAAAAATTTCGAAACACGTTCCTCAAGCGGTGGTGGCTGCAGAAGACCAGAAGTTTTTGACCCATAAAGGTTTTGACTGGGAAGCCATGGAAAAAGCCTGGGAGCAAAATAAGAAAGGAAAAAGAATTAAAGGTGCCTCTACCATATCCCAACAAACCGCTAAAAATGTCTTTTTATGGCCAGGAAGAACCTTAGTCCGAAAAGGATTAGAAGCATATTTCACCTTTTTGATAGAATTCATTTGGCCAAAAGCGCGCATCATGGAGGTTTACCTTAATGTGATTGAAATGGGGGAAGGAATTTATGGCATAGAGGCCGCAGCCCAACACTATTTCAAAAAACCTGCTGAAAAACTGACCCGCAATGAAGCAGCATTGATTGCTGCCGTTTTACCCAATCCAAGGCGATGGAATCCATCCAGACCCACCCCTTACATTCAAGGAAGGCAGGTTTGGATACTTAGACAAATGAATAACCTCCAGCCGGTGGGGATGGGGCTGTAGTTTCTATTGAGCTAAGTGCAAATTTCCACAGTTTACTTTTTTGAAATAGTATCGACTCTAAGGCTAGCTTACAACTTATTCAACGATGCTCTCCGGAATTTTTAAGATTTAGTTCGAAAATATAGAAAAAACTTTAATCTATACTTAACCTGAATCAGTCGCATCAATTCCTCAAATCAGACTCAAAACTTCATCGATATGCTCCCGGGTATTGGATAATCTAGGGACTTTATTCTGTCCACCCAATTTACCTTTTTGTCTGAGCCATTTCTCAAACAGACCCTCTTCTGAAAAATGCACTTTGGGCTGGCTCAAAGCCAAATCCTTATACCTTTTGGCATCATAATCAGAATTGATTTCCCTCAATTTCTGATCCAGTACAGCCGTGAATTTTTCCTTATCATCGGGGAATTTTTTGAATTCGATCACCCACTCGTGTGCTCCTTTGCTGGAAGAATCTCCAAAATAGACAGGAGCTGCGGTAAAGTTGGTGATAGTGGCACCTGTAGCCTCTGAAGCAGCTTGGACGGCCCTTTCCGCATTTTCTACGATCACCTCTTCCCCAAATGCATTGATAAAATGCTTTGTTCTGCCGGAAATTTTAAAGCGGTAAGGTTTTATACTGGTAAACTTGACCGTATCTCCGATTTTGTACCTCCATAAACCTGCATTGGTTGAAATAATAATTGCATAGTTTTTACCTATTTCAACTTCAGAAAGTGGAATTACTTTTGGGTTTTGTTTTTCCCAATCTTCCATGGGAATAAATTCATAGAATATACCGTAATCAAGCATCAAAAGCATTTCTTCCGAATTTTTTTGATCCTGAATTCCAAAAAATCCTTCTGAGGCATTGTATGTTTCCATATATCGCATCTTATCTGATGGAATGAGTTCATGAAACAAACTCCTATAAGGTCCAAATGCCACCGCTCCGTGGAAAAACACCTCCAGATTGGGCCAAACCTCCAAAATATTATCCGCATTTTTCAATTCCAAAATCCGTTGCAGTAATACGATGGTCCAAGTGGGTACGCCTGAAATACTGACCACATTTTCATTCATAACTTCCCAGGCCATTTTTTCAATTTTACTTTCCCATTCTTGCATCAAGGCAATTTCTAAACTTGGTGTGCGGGCAAACTGTACCCACAGCGGCAAATTTTGCATGATTACGGCTGATATATCTCCTACTTGGATTTCACTTTGGGAATCAATAGGGTTCTTGCTGAGACTACCTCCTATACTGAGACTTTTTCCTGAAAAGAGACGGCTATCAGGATAGTTATTGACATAAAGGGTGATCATGTCCTTCCCCCCCTTAAAATGACAATTCTCTAAGGCTTCTTCTGAAACGGGTATGTATTTACTCCTACTGGAAGTGGTACCTGATGACTTAGAAAACCAAAGGATTTCAGAAGGCCAAAGCAGATTCCTTTCCCCTTTCATTATCCTCTCAAAATACGGTTGCAATTCTTCATATCCTTGAATAGGTACCTTGCTGGCAAAGTCTTCGTATCGCCTAATACTCTGGAAACCATACTGCTTCCCAAAGGTTGTTCTTCTGGCTGATTGAATCAAATCTTCAAAAGTATCCTCTTGGACCTCAACCGGGTTTTTTTTGAAATTTTCTATCTGACCTATCCGGTTTTTAAAAATCCAGGTCATAAAAGAATTGACTGCCTCCATTAGTTAAATACTTTTCTTTTGAGTTCAAAATGCTGGCCAAGATACACTCTTCTTACTTGTTCATCTGCTGCCAATTCCTCGGCTGTTCCTGCTTTGAGTAATCTTCCTTCAAACATTAGGTAAGCCCTGTCAGTAATGGATAAAGTTTCATTGACATTGTGATCGGTAATCAATATACCAATATTTTTGGTTTTCAATTTCGCTACTATAGTCTGTATCTCTTCTACTGCAATTGGATCTACTCCTGCAAAGGGTTCATCCAAAAGCACGAATTTTGGATCCACCGCCAAAGCCCTGGCTATTTCGGTCCTTCTTCTTTCACCTCCTGACAATACCATCCCCAAATTTTTTCTTACATGGGTCAAGCTAAATTCCTCAAGAAGACTCTCCATTTTTTCCTTCATCGCTGCTTTGCTCATTTTGGTCATCTCCAAGACTGCCATGATATTTTCCTCCACTGAGAGTTTTCTGAAAACAGAAGCTTCCTGAGCAAGATAGCCTATACCCAATTTTGCCCGCTTATACATCGGTAAATCCGTAATATCCTGCTCATCCAAAAAAATTTTCCCTTCATTGGGCCTGATCAAGCCTACAATCATATAAAAAGAGGTGGTTTTACCCGCTCCATTTGGACCTAACAAACCCACTATCTCTCCTTGCTCCACATCCACAGAGATATCGTTGACCACCTTTCTGCCTTTGTAAATTTTTATTAAACTTTCTGCCCTAAGCTTCATATCAGTCAAATTTAATATCCTTCACGTATAACTGAAGGCTACTGTTATTTCTAAAAGTATTCTCTCTGATCTCAAATGCCAAATCAAATCGCATTTTTCGCATCAGCATTTTATAAATAATCTCATCAGGATAAGTGATTTTATCTGCCATACCAAAAGCAATACACACAGGCTTGGTCTCCTGACCATCCTGCACCACATTAAATCTAAGGTGTCTGTCTTTAAGGATACGGACATTTTCAGCATATACCTGGCTTAGTTTGAATATGGGTTCCGGATTTCCTGGACCAAAAGGTGCCATTTGCTTCAAAATCTTATAAAATTTATAATTGATCTGATCCAGTAATATTTCATCATCAATTTCTAAAACGGGCTTCAAATGGATCTCGCTGATCCTCGAACTGACCACTTCTTCAAATTTGGCCTGAAATGCAGGAACATTGTCTACAGCGAGGGTTAGACCTGCCGCATATTTATGTCCTCCAAACTGTTCCAACAAATCACTACATTCTGAAATGGCTTCATAAATGTCAAAGTCAAATACCGACCTCGCACTACCTGTTGCCTTGTTATTGGACTCAGTAAGAATAATCGTGGGTCTGTAATACCTCTCAATACACCTAGAGGCAACAATACCAATCACTCCTTTATGCCAATCTTCCTTGAAAAGAACAGTAGTCTTCATCTGTTGAACCGCTTCCATACTTTGGATCATAGAAAGTGCCTCTTTGGTAATGTTTTCATCAAAATTTTTCCTCGCAGCATTCACGGTATCTACCGATTCTGCCCTGGATAAAGCATCTTCCAAATCTTGGGAGATCAACAGTTCTACTGAAGCTTTAGCATGTTCCAAACGCCCGGAAGCATTAATTCTAGGACCTATTTTAAATACAATATCTGATATTTCAATCTCTTTCTCAATTTTACTGCGTAAGATCAATGCCTTTATGCCAGGTCTTGGATTATTATTGATCCTTTCAATTCCATAAAAGGTTAAAATCCTGTTTTCTCCTGTAATCGGGACAATATCCGCTGCTATGCTGATGGCCAAGAGATCCAAGAAAGCCATTACTTTTCCATTGGCTTCTCCCCTAAGGGAAGAAAATGCCTGAATAAGCTTAAATCCCACTCCACAACCACTCAGCTCCTTATAAGGATAAGTGCAATCTCCCCTTTTGGGGTCCAGAATGGCTGCGGCAGGCGGAAGGGATTCTCCAGGTGTATGGTGATCGCAAATGATAAAATCTACTCCCAAATCCTTTGCCAAACCTACTTTTGAAATGGCTTTGATTCCACAATCAAGAGAAATTATCAATTTGAAGTTGTTTTCTGCAGCAAACCTCACCCCTTTTTCGGAAATCCCATACCCTTCCTTATACCGGTCAGGAATATAAAAGTCCACATGCTGATAGAATTGGCGCAGATAACCATACATCATGGCTACTGAAGTAGTTCCATCTACGTCATAGTCTCCGTAAACCAGTATTTTTTCTTCATTTTCAATGGCTTTGGCCAACCTACTCACTGCTTTGTCCATGTCCTTCATCAACATGGGATCATGCAACTTATCCAGATCCGGTCTGAAATAATCTTTGGCTTTCTGAAAAGTGTCAATCCCTCTTTTCACCAGCATATTGGCCAAAGTAGGATTTACGTTAATTTCTTTGCTCAGAGATGCTACAATGACAGGCTCAGCTTTTTCCCTGATCATCCATTTGTACTCCATAAAGCTAAATTACTAAAGTAAGCGGCTATTTGGGATAGATCAAGCCCATTTATTTTTGAAAGGTGGTAATTTTGGAAGGCTTAATAAAAAATCCTGGCCAATTGAATTGGCCAGGATTTGATTTTTCAAGAGAAATTTTGAATTTCTCCTTTCTTCTGTTTTTTTGAATCAAAAAGGCTTAATCTGTAATCACAGCAGGAATATTTTTTTCCTTGAACTTCTCATTGAATGTCACGACATCTTTTTGAAGGATTTCTTCCAAGCTTAATTTATATGCCCTCCATTCATTTTCCAGATCTAAAAGCCTTGCTTTTACGGCTGCTGTCAGCCTTGGATCATGCACATCTACTGCAGATCGCAACTCAAAAAACTGAGCATTCAACTGGCTTGGAAAATTAATCACATCTTGAAAATTACTTTGTCTGGTCTCCACAATTTTACCTTCCCAATCATCAATTTTTTTGACTAGCTGGTTTCCAGATTCCAAAAGATCAGCATGGGCTACATGGCCTTTTAAAAGACCATTGATATGCACCACCTGTGCTTTTACTTTTCTTAATTCATTAACAGATTGGTGGATTTCGGTAAGTGTTGCAGCTGCTTTCTCTAGGAACTCCTGCTGAGCTACCCAATCCGAATCCGTAACATGCTTGAGGTTTGGATCTTGCTTAATTTCAAATTCCGTTTCTGAAGTTAAGCCATTGTAAAGTAAAACAGCTTTATATTTTCCTGGTTTGACCCGGTGACCACTGTAATCCCCGTACACAAAAGCATTGGGGATTTCTAAAAGAGTTTTACCTCTGAAATTCCAAGCAAATCGGTTGATGCCTTTTTGGGAGGGAAGTATTGGTTCAGGTGATGGCCCCCCTGAAAAAGCTTTAAAGTTTTCATCCTTTTGGTTGGAGAAAGTGCGGATATTCCTTCCATTACTGTCAAAGATCTCAAGCTTGACTGGTAAAGAATCTACTTTTTCGGGCAAGAAATAATCCAAAATGACCCCAGTCTTGGGATTTTCTCCAATACCTGGCGGCAAATCCATCCAAGATGGAACAAACCCTTCATATTTCACTGTGGTCTTTGGCTCAAAGAGTTGAAGACCTTGAAGATTACCCATGGATTGTTGGACTGAACTCAGATCATCCAAAATCCAAAATGACCTCCCTGCAGTGGAAATCACGAGGTCATTATCTGCTATAGCCATGTCAGTTACAGGAACTACTGGTAAGTTGAGCTGGAATTTGTTCCATCTTTGTCCTCCGTCAAAGGAGACATAAAATCCTCTCTCACTACCTGCATACAATAGTCCCTTTCTTTTTTTATCTTCCCTGATGACCTTGATAAAGTCATCTTTATCAATACCGTTGTTGATATTTGTCCATGTCTTCCCATAATCAGTAGTTTTATAGGCCATACTTTGGAATTCATTGAATTTGTACCGGGTGGCAGCTATATAAGCGGTGCTTTTATCATGAGGGGAAACCTCTATGGACTGTATCAAACTTTCAGCCAAACCTACAGGCGTAATGTTTTCCCAAGTTTGGCCTCCATCTTTGCTTAGGTGGACCAAACCACAATCGCTGCCCGTGTATATCACCCCCTCTTCATGTATTGACTCGATCACATAACTTAAGGTATTGTAGTTTTCTCCACCAGCTCCTTCATTCGTAATTGGCGCGCCTCCTGGACCTTGCTTGGAGGCTTCATTTCTTGTCAGGTCAGGACTCACCTCTTCCCAGCTAAAACCCCCATCAGTGGTTTTGAAAAGTACATTTGCCCCATGGTAGATGGTGTTGTAATTGTGCGGGGATGCAATGATAGGCGCATTCCAATTGAAACGGTACTTCATATCCTTTGGGTCATAAGCCAAAATATTGGCCGGATACTGCCTGATATCTTTGCTATGCAGGTTTTCTGTATCCAAGACATCAATCAAACCTTGATAGCACCCTCCGTACAAAAGTACCGGATTATCCGGGTCAAATGCTATGAATGCGCATTCACAGCCTGGTCCAATAAACCAATCCTTTTCTGTAAGTCCAATGTAATTGTTCCTACTGCTGATGACCACTGAGGTGTTGTCCTGCTGTCCTCCATAAACCCTGTAGGGAAATAAATTATCTACATTGACCCGATAAAACTGAGCAGTCGGCTGATTGTCCTGTGTAGACCAGCTTTTGCCACCATCAAAAGTAATTTCAGCTCCTCCATCATCGCCAAGAATCATGTTGGATGGATTAGCTGGATTGATCCATAGGTCATGTGTATCAATATGCCTGACAGGAACCACAGAAAAAGTTTTCCCTCCATCAATAGACTTAGTAAGAGGAGAATTAAGCACATAGACCACTTCAGCATTTTGTGGATCTGCCAAAACCTCCATATAATACCAGGACCGTGAAGTCAATAAGGGGTTATTGGTCATATGGGTCCAAGATTGACCGCCGTTATCAGAGCGGTAAACTCCGGCCACAGACTTTTCTGCCTCTACAATAGCATAAAGGCGATCAGAGTCAGCCCTAGAAACGCTCACTCCTATTTTACCCATTGATTTGGGCAGGCCGTTGATAATTTTTTCCCAATTTTCTCCTCCATCCACTGATTTCCAAATGGCACAACCTTCTCCACCACTTTGAACCTGCCACGGCAACCTCCTGTGCTCCCATGTTGCTGCGTAGAGAATTCTTGGGTTGTTATAATCCATACTCAAAGAAGAGGCCCCTGTATTCTCGTCAACATAAAGTGTCTTTTCCCATGTCATCCCTCCATCAGTACTTTTAAAAATGCCTCTTTCCTCACTAGGCCCATGCGCAGCACCTTGCGCAGCAACAAAAACGACATCAGGGTTTTGTGGGTGAATAACCACATCAGAAATATGTCTGGTCTTTTCCAAACCCATATGCTTCCAGCTTTTTCCTCCATCTAAGGATTTATAAATCCCATCTCCGTATGTGGTCATAACGCCCCTTATGGCATGTTCACCCATGCCCACATAGATGACGTTGGGATCAGATTCACTGATGGCAATATCTCCAACGGAACTGGTTTTGAAAAATCCGTCAGAAATATTGAACCAGGAAATCCCTGCATTTTCTGTTTTCCATAGCCCCCCTCCGGTATATCCTGCAAGATAAACTTCATCATTGCCTGGAAGGCCTGTAACGGCATTGGATCTACCTCCGCGGAATGGTCCAATGTTGCGCCACGTTAGTCCTTCATAAAGGGAGGCATCAAAATTGGTGGCTGTTGGATTGCTTAGCTTACTTTTTCCCCCTTGGGAAAAGGACGGCAAAGCAATGCCAAACATTAAGGCAAATAACAGTATCTTCTTCATTGTATATTTGGTTTCACTTGCTATAAATTTGGTGAAAATAACCAAATAAATTATCTAATTGAAGGGTAAAAGTTAATGTCAAAAAAGCATTGTTTGAATTATATTTCAAAATCCACTAGCAATTTCGCATCTTTGGCCTTTTCTTATTGTAACGTGAATTGAAAAATGGAAACCAAAACCAAAATTTTTGAAAACGCAAAATCATTGTTGGACGCCAAAGGATTGAAGGTGGTTGCAGAAGACCGAAATAGGCCATGGGGTGGATTTCTGGTAATCGATGAAGCACAGGCGGAAATATTTGCCGACACTTTTTTCCCGGAAGAAGATTTTCAAAAACTCAAGATCTCAGAAAAACTAAGTCCAAAAATTTTATTGGTAGCTCCTGAGAAAAGGTTAAGCTGGCAGTACCACTTTCGAAGAGCGGAAATCTGGCGCTGTATAGACGGGTCAGTGGCCGTAGCTACTAGTCTGACAGATAAAGAAAACCAAAGACATATCCTAAAAGTTGGGGACAAGATAAAATTACAACAAGGTGAAAGACACCGACTAATTGGTTTGAATGATTGGGGGATGGTAGCCGAAATCTGGCAACATACCGATGCCGAAAACCCTTCAGATGAAGATGATATTGTGAGGCTGCAGGATGATTTTGGAAGATAATTAGAGCTTTTTTGTTTCCTCCCAATACACATCCATCTCTGCTAAAGTCATCTCTCCAATCTTGCGCCCTGCTGACTTGGCTGCATTTTCCAAATATTGAAAGCGTTTGATAAACTTAAGATTAGTCCGCTCTAAAGCCTCTTCAGGATTAATTTCAATAAAACGAGCATAATTGATTAAGGAAAATAACAGGTCTCCAAATTCTGCTGTAGCCTTCTCTTTATCAATTGCGTCTTTCACAACATCGAACTCTTCTTTAAACTCCTTCATTTCTTCTTCTACCTTCTCCCAAACCTGGTTCTTTTCCTCCCAGTCAAATCCAACACCACGGGCCTTCTCCTGAATTCGCATGGCTTTGATCAGGGCAGGTAGAGATTTTGGTACACCACCAAGCACCGAAATGTTCCCTTTTTCCTGAAGCTTAATCTTTTCCCAGTTTTGTTTGACCGCTTCTTCATCTTTGACCTTGGTATCGCCATAGATATGTGGATGTCTTCTGATAAGTTTTTCGCAGAGGCTGTTGATTACATCACCCATATCAAAGGCCTTTTTTTCAGCACCTATCTTGGCATAAAATACAATATGCAGCAGGATGTCTCCGAGTTCTTTTTTGATTTCCTCAAGATCATTTTCTAAAATGGCGTCGGACAATTCAAAAGTCTCTTCTATCGTAAGATGTCTCAGACTTTCAATGGTCTGTTTTCTATCCCAAGGGCACTGTTCCCTTAATTCATCCATGATGGTCAATAGGCGGTCAAATGCTGCAAGCTGGGAGGATCTGGAATTTATATCAGCCATAAAAAGGGAAACTATTCTTTGTATGAGGACGTTTTGAAAGTATTACGTAAATTTGCGCAAATTAAATTGATATGACAACCTTGTATTTGACTTTAGCATTCCTTGCCCTGTTTTTCATTTTGATGTCTGTAAGGCTGATATTCCTAAAAAACGGGGAATTCAAAGGTACCTGTGCTTCACAGAATCCTTACCTTAACAAAGATGGAGGTACCTGTGGATACTGCGGCAAAACTGTAGATGCAAACTCCAGTTGTGGTAATCCCGAAAATGAAGTGGATAAGGTGATGTCCAAATTCAAGTAAAAAAAGTTGTTTCCTGTATCAGCAAGGATTTTTCAATTACTAACTAATTATTTTAAAAGTGGCGCTAATCAAATCTATCTCCGGAATCAGGGGAACAATCGGAGGCAAACCAGGAGAAGGGTTAACACCTGTAGATATTGTTAAATTTTCAGCAGCCTACGGATCTTGGGTGCTAAATCATACCCAAAACCCCAAAATAGTCATAGGGAGAGATGCCAGGATTTCGGGTGAAATTGTTTCCAAATTGGTAACTGCCACCCTTCAGGGTTTGGGTATTCATGTGATCGATCTGGGCCTCAGTACCACACCAACTGTAGAATTGGCAGTGCCTTTGGAAGATGCAGGAGGGGGAATCATCCTTACTGCCAGTCACAACCCAATCCAGTGGAATGCACTCAAGCTCCTCAATAATAAAGGAGAGTTCATATCAGATGCAGAAGGCAAAGCAATACTAGACAGCGCAGAAAAGGAAGATTTCACCTTCGCAGAAGTAAAAAAATTAGGGAAATACACCCTTATTGAAGATTATATTGACCGCCATGTAGCGCATGTACTGGGGCTGAAACTGGTAGATGCAGCTGCCATCAAGGCGAGAAAATTCAAAGTAGTAGTAGATGCTGTAAACTCTACAGGAGGTATTGCGGTACCCAAACTATTGAGGGCTCTTGGAGTAGAAGACATTGAAGAAATGTATTGCACTCCAAACGGACTATTCCCCCATAATCCTGAGCCATTGCCAGAAAACCTTCGGGATATTTCCGATAAGTTGGATAAAGGTAAATATGACTTGGGAATTGTAGTAGATCCCGATGTAGACAGGTTATGTTTCATGAACGAAGATGGTTCTCCCTTTGGAGAAGAGTATACTTTGGTAGCAGTGGCGGATTATGTGCTTTCACAAACACCAGGCAATACGGTTTCCAATTTAAGTTCTACCCGTGCCCTAAGGGATGTGACTGAAAAACGCGGAGGAGAATACCAAGCTGCTGCGGTAGGTGAAGTTAATGTGGTGAATAAAATGAAGGAAACCAATGCCGTGATCGGTGGAGAAGGTAATGGTGGAGTCATTTACCCAGAATCCCATTATGGAAGGGATGCATTGGTAGGCATAGGATTGTTTTTAACCCATTTAGCTAAATCCGGGAAGAATATTTCCATGCTCAGGGCATCATATCCAAATTACCATATTTCTAAAAACAAAATCGAATTGACACCTGAAATCGATGTGGATAGGATTTTAGAGGCCATTAAAAGGAAATACAGTAAGCAACCCATCAATGATATTGATGGCGTAAAAATTGAATTTGAAAAGGAATGGGTGCATTTAAGAAAATCAAATACAGAACCCATCATTAGAATTTACTCCGAATCAGAAACAAAAGCAACAGCAGAACATCTTGCTTCTAAAATAATCCTGGACATCAAAGAAGTGATTTCAGGTTCCTAAAAATTGAATAGCTGATAGGAAGTAATTAGATTTGGGTGAATAAAGCAACTCAGCAAAAACCTAAAAATGAGAGTATATTTAGATAATGCCGCTACTACAGCCATGGATGATAGGGTGATTGAAGCAATGCTCCCCTATATGAAGCTGCACTACGGTAACCCATCCTCTGTGCATAGTCACGGTAGACAAGTCCGCTCTGCGATTGAAAAGGCAAGAAAAAAAGTGGCAGAATTACTGAATGCATCTCCATCAGAAATTTTTTTCACCTCAGGAGGAACCGAAGCGGATAATACGGCTATTGTCTGTGGGATAGCGACTTATGGGATTAAACATGCCATTACCTCACCCATTGAGCATCATGCTGTATTACATACTTTAGAAGAATGTGCCAAAAAAGGCAGTGTTAAACTCAGCTTGCTTGATGTCAACACTAAAGGAGAAGTTGACCTGGGCCAATTAGAGGAACTACTTCAAGCCAATCCCAATAGCTTGGTTTCGTTGATGCACGCCAATAATGAGATAGGAAATATCAATGACCTGATGGCAATTGGGGAACTTACAAGATCGTATGGGGCTTTTTTTCACTCGGATACGGTACAAACAATAGGTCATTATGTACATGATCTAAAAACCTTACCCCTTGATTCTCTTGTCGCAGGAGGACATAAGTTTCATGGTCCCAAAGGTTCCGGATTTTTATATGTAAAAAAAGACAGGAAAATCCATCCATTTATTTACGGAGGTGCCCAAGAGCGTAACATGCGGGGAGGTACTGAAAATGTGATCGGTATTGTTGGCGTTGCAAAAGCCTTGGAAATTGCCTATGAAGATATGAATGGTCATAGGACACATGTAGAAGCCTTAAAAAAGAGGTTTATGGGATTACTGAAGGAAAATATTCCAGGGGTTGAATTCAATGGACTTTCTGCAGATTTAGGAAAAAGCCTTTATACCCTACTCAATGTAAGTTTGCCGCCCTCAGAAGAGAATAGGGGAATGCTTTTATTCAATCTAGACCTGAATGGCATTTCTGCCTCAGGAGGTTCAGCATGTAGCAGTGGGGCCACGGTAGGTTCCCATGTACTTCGTGCCTTGGGACATGACCCCGAAAGGGAATCCGTTAGGTTTTCGTTTAGCAGATTCAATACCAATGAAGAGATAGATTATACTGTTGAAAAATTACGGGAGTTATACGGTGTATCTGTTTAGTACATCCAATTTGACTATTTTTCTGGTATCGCCTTTTATTTGAGCTTGGGTTTAGAAATGCAGGTCACTCCCAGGTAATTATCATAAGTCGGGGAATTCACCAATACGGGGAATCCTTATTGATAATGTTGAATAAGAAGAAGAAGGCGATAACTTTTCAATATGAAGTCAGAAAATTCCCTATTGTCCAATCTAAAGTAAGAAATAGAACCCTCTGTGATACTCAAAGATTCATTTCTATTGCTTTTTTCACCAATTCCACCGCCGAACTGACTCCAAGCTTTTGATGGATTTTTTTGCGATGAGATTCTACGGTATGCTGGCTTAAACTCAACATTTCAGCAATTTCCTTATTTAGATTACCATCCTTGATCAATCGTAAAATTTCTAACTCCCTCCTCGATAGTTTGAAACGTTCTTTAAAGTGATCAGGGTATTTGCCATCATCCTGTTGAAAAAGTAATTTCTGGTAGCCTTGAATATAACTTCCCTCATGCACTTCCCGGATGGTATAAATTAATTCGTCAGGATCTGAACCTTTCAAAACATAGGCATCAGCTCCTAGCTTCAGGCATTTCTCATAGATTTCTTTGTCATCATACATGGAAAGTACGATAACCTTGGTGTCGGGAAGGTTTTTCTTTACAGCAGCCACTACCCCCATACCGTCCATTATTGGCATGTTCATATCGGTAAGCACCACATCTACCGCTTTGTTTTGTAAAAAATTGATGAGTTCTACGCCATTGTTAAACACACCTTTAATTACAAAGTCATCTTCTTCTTCCAAAAGACTCTCTATGCCCTTTGCAAACATCTTGTGGTCATCAGCCAGTGCGATATGAATCATTTAATTTGGGGGTGATCGGAATTCAATGTCAAAATATAAGTCAAGGATTCGATATTGGCAAGGATAGTTTGATTTCTGTTCCATTTCCTGGTTCAGATTCTATTTCAAATACTCCCCCTATAGCGGTCATTCGATTCTTCAGATTATACATACCAGATCCACTACTATCCTCAGAAGTATCAAAACCAACACCGTCGTCTCTCATATAAATGACAAATTGATCCTTATTTGTTGCCATATGAAAGCTGATTGCTTGAGGATTGGCATGTTTGATGGCATTGTTCAGGCATTCCTGAATGGTTCTGATAAGAATAATTTTTTTGTCTTTATCCAATTGAACTTCCTCTCCATTTTTGTCAAATACCGTTTTACAAAAGCCAGCACTCTCTAGTTTCTCCAACTCATTCTGTATAAAATTCTCTAAAGTGATGGATTCTACCCAATCCAGGTTTAAGGATTTGGACAATGTCCTCACTTCTTTGATAATTTGATTGAGCATGGACTTTCCTTCAGATACTTTTTCGGGTTTGGAACTTGCCAAATTCATTTTGGCCAAAGAAAGGAGTTGACCGATATTATCATGGAGTTCCCTCCCAACATTCGTAAGGGTATTTTCCCTGATTTCTTTCTCAGCATTGATGATGGTTTTTTCGTACTCTGCTCGCACTGCTGCCAGTTTTTGTTGATTTTGTAGCTGCTTTTGCCGGTGTACAATCACCATGGTCACCATAAATGAGCCCATCAATAGCATCAATACAAAACCCAACAAAACGATGTAGAAAACTTCCGTTCCAGAATTATCCATGCCAAAGAAACCTATAATTGGATGATTTGACTAAAAATACACATTTTTATACTACTTATCCTGAAAATGCAAATAGAACCAGTATATATATATAAATTAATGCCCATTTTTTAAAAATGGACTCTAATAAAAAAAGAAATGGCAGCAATACTTAAACAAGGGTACTTAAGCTAGCAAATGACCTTAACTACTTGGAAGTTTTTTAAATTGAATCAGGTGGCCTACAATGAGGGGGGCAAAGTTTCCCTGCATTTTGAACTGATTCGTCACCGCTACTTTTATGTTTAGATTCTTGAGCAAATAAGTCGAAAATCCCATCTTTATCTTCGTTGGCAGCTGAGAGAGCTACAGAAATTTTACCTATATATTCCTCTTTGTCCAATCTGTCCTCTGGAATTAAATAAATATTTTCCCTACTGTATTGGCCAAAATAAATTTTAATTCCCCCAGTACTCGGATCTGTCATATCCAAAAGTTTTTGGATGGTTTCCCGATCAAAAAACACCCATTGGGATTGTTCTGTAACCAAATGGCCACACTTGTCAATCGCCGGCAACCCTTTCTGCACATGTTTTTGATAGGGCTTGATAAATCTTTTTAAATCATCTTTGGTCATTATTGCGAGGGTTTAAAAATTAAAACTATTTCTAAAATAATCTATTTTTGTCTATAATAAAATTTTTCTTCCAAATACGGCAGATAATATGCAAGTCCCATCATACAATACATTAATACACTTAAAATCAATAGGATATTCCCCAGTATACTTACCGCTGAGTAATCTAATTTTATCAACAAATGCATAGAAGTGAAATATAAAAAAGAAGAAGAATAAAAGAAAAGAATAAAACTCACAGCCCAAAATTGGGGAATAAAAATCAATCTGTCTTCCTTGTATTTATCTCTAAAAATAATTTGATAAAAAAACCAAAAGCATGATATAATAACTAGAAAGGCAGACAATACATAAGCGTAAGATTGAAATACAGTATTGATATTTTGGAAAAAAATGGAATTGATAACTACCCAAATGCTAAGTGTGAAAATGCTTGTCCAAAGGAATTTTGAATAAGATTTTCTATTTAGTATGACAGAAAAATAAAATAAGAACAAAATGGTTTCAAAATAAATAAATCCAAGGTTATACAATAAGGTATTATTGATTCCATTATAAGCCAAGTAAGCTCCTAATCCTTCGATAATTGTTCCAAAAAAAATAATGAATAAATTGATAAAATACCCCTTATCTAATTTAAAACCAAATAAGTAAGGGGCTGTCCCTATGAGTAAGGCTCCAAAAATTATATAATTATACCATGTTAATCCTATTCCCAACTTAAGTAAGTTAAATAGATTGTTTGAGGAACTAATCTATAATATTTAATGAAATATAAGAAAGTATTATTATTCTTAAGATAG
The DNA here is from genome assembly GCF_007126775.1 of Cecembia sp. Taxonomy (GTDB): domain Bacteria; phylum Bacteroidota; class Bacteroidia; order Cytophagales; family Cyclobacteriaceae; genus Cecembia. The sequence continues at coordinate 29,514 of NZ_SLAP01000208.1, forward strand.
AAATTCATGGTTGGAATATTATTTATGCCAAAGGCAACTTATTTGAAGTAAAACTGGGAAAAAGAAAAGCTAACCCAAAGGTGACATACATCAAGCCAGCGATTATCTGATTGACTGAAAAAAGAAACGTAACATTATCAAGGACGAAAGAAGGGTAAAATTGGTAGCTTCCAAACAAACACAAAGCCTCTAAGTAAAATATTATAACAACCCAAGAAATCCAAAAATGAGGCAATCGGATAAGGTTTTTCTGAGCGTAAACTTTCATTTGCATTACTCGAATGAGGAATCTTATAGCCAAAAATAAGATCAGAAGCGCAAATGGTAAAAAGCTGAAAAATTGGAATTCCAAAGTTATCGGCTGAAATAAATAGCTATTGATGAATCCCCAAAGGATAAATAACCCACAAAATATCCAAACTTTCTTTTTGAATTGGAGACTCGTTTCAATCAAAGAAAAATAATAGATAAGCATGAAAGATTCTAAGAAGATAAAGCCAAAGTTATATAAGGCTGAATTGTTGATCCCTCTCGAGGCAGTATAATTCCCGATACTTTCTAAAACCAAAACCCATAAAAGTATGAATACTATGACTTTCTGTATAAATCTTTCCCTACCCGAATTTTTTCTAAGGGAAATCAGAGAAATCACGATCCCTAGGCTAATTGATAATTGATAAAAGCTCCCGAACATCTACTATTCTTTAGCCAGTAAAATTAAGTACAATTAAAAACCAAAAAATCCCCTGTACAGGGGATTTTTTGGTTTTAAACTGGAACATTTCAACTGAATATGGCATCCAGCTTTTAATTCTATATAGTTTTATTGATTAAACGGCCTTTTTACCAGCTGATTCTTGGGCTACTTCAGAAGCCAATTCTCTCTTCATCAAATCCACTACCACAGGAGTCGCAATGTAAATGGATGAATATGTACCAATCAGGACACCGATCAAAAGGGCAAAAGAGAATCCTCTCAATACCTCACCGCCGAAAATCAATAATACCAAGACCACAATTAGTGTAGTAGCTGAGGTAATCAAAGTTCTTGCCATGGTCTGATTGATGGCATCGTTGAACATTTTCACCAACTTTGAAGTGCCTCTATTTTCAATATTTTCCCTGATACGGTCAAAGACAATCACGGTATCATTGATAGAATAACCAACTACAGTCAACACTGCAGCAATAAATACCTGATCTATTTCAAAAGTAGCTCCCAATGCAGAGGCGATGGCAAAGGCAGCGATCACGAAGAACACGTCATGTACCAAGGCAATGATTGAACCAAGAGAGAACTGCCACTTACGGAATCTCAACAAGATATACAAGAAAATTGCCACCAAGGCAAAAAACATAGCTTCGGCAGAAGACTTCTTGATATCATCGGCCACAGTCGCACCTACCTTGGAAGACCCTGTAATCGCAAACTCAGAATCTGAAAGATTCGCAGCATCTAAACCGAAACTCAAACCAGTAACAGAAGCAATACCTTCAATAACCCTTCTTTCCACCTCTGCATTAGAGTCATCATCATCTTCATTGATTAGATAAGAGGTGGTTACTTTCATGACGTTATTGGCACCATAAGTTTTCACTTCCACTGAACCATCAAATTCACTGTCTAAGCCAATCTTCAAGTCTGTGGCTGTAACAGGCTGTGCAAATTGCACAATGTATGACCTTCCACCTGTAAAGTCTACACCAAACTTCAAACCGTTGACTGCTGCTATACCCAAGCCAATAACAATGATGGATGTGGAAATTAAATAAGCCACCCTTCTTTTACCTAGGAAATCAATGTTCAATTGGCTCAAAACATTCTTAGCAAAAGGAGTTGCAAATGATATTTTGCTTCTCTCTCCTTTTTTGGTCATCCAAGTTACAATCACTCTTGTGATAAATACAGCTGAGAAAAAGGAAGAAGCGATACCTATCATCAAAACAATCGCAAATCCTTTTACAGGTCCTTGCCCGAGTGCATACAAAATGGCACCGGTAAGGAAAGTAGTGACATTGGAGTCCAAAATGGCCGAAAAGGCTTTGTTATACCCTTCATTGATGGCAGCAAGAATGCCTGCACCGTTCCTGAGCTCTTCTTTAATCCGTTCAAAAATCAAAACGTTGGCATCTATCGACATTCCTATGGTCAATACGATACCTGCAATACCAGGTAGTGTCAAAGCCGCACCCAGCTGTGCCAAAATACCAAGTATAAAGAAGATGTTGAATACCAGCGCAGCAATAGCCACAAATCCACCTTCAGAATAATAAGCGATCATAAACATAACCACCAATATCAAACCGGCCAGCATGGATATGATCCCTTGTCTTTGCGCTTCTTTACCCAAAGTCGGGCCAATAATAGCCTCTTCTACAATCTTTGTTGGTGCCGGCAAGGATCCTGACTTCAGAATATTGGCCAAATCTTTTGCCTCCTCAATAGTAAAGTTCCCTGTGATCTCAGATTGACCGGATGGGATTTCACTTTGTACAACCGGAGCCGTATAAACGAAATCGTCCAGCACCACAGCAATTCTTCTTCCAATACTCTCAGATGTGAGTTTTCTCCACTTTCTAGCTCCCTCAGCATTCATTTGCATGCTTACAGCCGGTCTGGAAGTCTGATCCAAAGTCTGTCTGGCATCTGTGATTACATCTCCTTCTAATGGAGCCTGATCACTTGCTCTATTGTATCTGATAGCAAATAATTCCAACAATTCCATATTGTCTACTACCTGAGGCTTAACAGACCATAAGAATTTGATGTTTCTCGGTAAAAGTGACCTGACATCTTCTCTTGCCATAATCCTGTTTATAGCAACAGTGTCTCTGATTTCATAGATCAGACCCTGCCCTTTTGTCAAAGAAAACAAGGCAGAAATTTCTGTTGAATCGTCATCCAAAGTGCCTTCTGCCAGCTGTCTTTCAAGATCAGTAGCTTCATCTATTCCCAAATCATCTGTATCCTCGGAAGACTGACCTTTCACGGCCCTTGCTTCCTCAACCAACAAGCGGTTTACGTCTTCTAACTCTGCAAAAAACTCATTGAGTTCTGCTACTTCCCAAAACTGAAGTTTGGCAACTCCTTGTAATAAATTCCTCACCCTTTCGGCATTGCTTACGCCTGGAAGCTCGATCTGAATTCTGCCTGTTCCTTGGATTCTTTGAATATTAGGCTGGGAAGTACCAAATCTGTCTACCCTGGTCCTAAGAATATTGAAAGAACGTTCAATCGCGTTCTCCACCTCTGTGTCAATGATTTTAAGAATATCCGCATCTGAGGTTTCCAAAGAAATCCTTCCACGATTGGCTGCCGTGGCGAAAATTTCACTCAACTTTCTACCGGAAGCGTTTTGTTGCCAGGCTGAATAAAAGAGGTTTACAAATTTCTCATTGGTGGTTTTTGCTGCTTCTGTAGCCTGTTCTATGGACGCATTGAAGACTCCATCCTTGCTGTTACCGGACAAGCCCTTCACAATTTCTATTGGAGATACTTCCAATGTAACATGCATACCTCCCTGAAGGTCAAGCCCTAACCCTAACTCGGTTTCCTTGATTTCTTTGTACGTGAATTTTGCACCAAGAAAGTTATATACCGGTTCCCTGTAAATGGAGTCCAGATAAGCCTGTTTCCTGTCAAAATCCACATTACCCAATTGATCTGTGGCGAAGGCCGTTGCCTGACCTTCAACTTTGTTTGATACAAGTGTGAATGATAAATAATACAAACACAAAGCTGTGATGATTACTGTCAAAAACACTACGACACCTTTGTTACGCATGATATTTAAGTTTATATGATTTTTAATGAATAGAATTGACGTTCCATGACTAATAAGCCTGGATAGGTTTTTAGGAAAAAATCAAATACTCAGGGGGCGTTGGTGGAAATGATCCGCTCAAATAGAATCTCCCAAAAAGGTAAATTGTAGGGTAAATTAAAATCCAATAAGAAAGTTACAGGATTCTCAAATTTTATATTTTCATAGATGAGATAAAATACCTGCTGGGCCAATACTGTAACAAATGGGACTACTGCATCTACTGCAATGCTTAAAAAAGTTTCTGTCTCAGTTTGACTTTCGGGTAGTTTCTGAACCTCCTTTTGATTTTCCGACTGCTGTTGCAAGACGGTGAGGTGTTCAGCACTAGAAATCAACATACAGAAAAAGATTACCAGTACCAGCGTGGCACGCTGTTTCCAGTTAGCAATATTTCTTCTGTTTTTCTTCATGGGTGGCAAATATAGGAAGAATTATAGATTCAACCAGTAAGTCTTTAAAAAAACTGTTATTTGATTTACTTCAAACAAAGTATTCATTATCAGTTGATTATTCCATTCTCATCCTCAAATATGTACGAATTAAGTCCAAAGCCCTATCAAAGCTCTTGTTGTTTGGAATAATTAGGTCGGCATCATGCTTAAAGGGCTCAATGTATTTTTCATAGGTCGGCATTACATGCATTTCATACCGATAAAGTACATCATCCAGATCATATCCGCGCTCTACCTTATCCCGAACAATTCTCCTTTTCAACTTGATATACTCTTTGGCGTCAATAAAAATCTTTAGATCCAGTAAGTCTGCCAACTCTGGGTAATAAAGTACAAAAATCCCCTCCACAACTACTACAGGAGCAGGTGCAAATTCCAACATCTTGGGCTTTTTATTGGGATTATTGAAGGTGTACTCCTGTCTGTACACAGTCTCTCCATTCCCTATTTTCCGGATATCTTCTGCGTATTGTTCAAAATCAATAGAGTTGGGCGTATCAAAATTATGCACTCCCTTCTCATCAATTGGTTGCAGATGTCTGGGCCTATAATAATTGTCCTGGGAAATCAAACATACCTGACCGGGTTCGAAGGTGTGCAGCAACTTGTCCAAAAAAAGGGTTTTGCCCGAAGCACTCCCTCCGGTAATCCCAACGATGAATGGTTTCTTCATGGGAGACAAATTTAAAAATTATTTTAGAAATCTAGCTAAGGCCTGCACAGCCTTTCCCCTGTGACTGATTTGGTTTTTTTCTGTTATACTCAATTCCGCAAAAGTTTTGTCATAGCCTATTGGTCTAAATAACGGGTCATAACCAAAACCTCCTGAACCCGATTTTTCACTCAAAATCTCCCCCTCTGCAATACCTTCAAAAGCATGCTCCTTTCCTCCATGTATCAGGGCTATTACTGTTCGGAACCTTGCCTTTCTATTGGATTGATCATTCATTTCTTTAATCAGCTTTTGTATATTCCTTTCATCTGACCTTGGTTCGCCCGCATATCTTCCGGAATATACACCGGGAGCACCGCTCAATGCTTCTACTTCCAATCCTGTATCATCCGCAAAACAGTCGACTCCATATTTTTCATAAACATACCTCGCTTTCTGGAAAGCGTTGTGGTCCAAAGTGTTCCCTGTTTCCGGCAGTTCCTCATTACAGCCAATTTCCGCCAACGACAGTATGGTAAAGTTAGAACCCAAGGCAGCCTTTACTTCTTCAATTTTCTTGGAATTATTCGTGGCAAAGCAAATCTTCATAAGTCATTTGAGTTGTTAAAATTGCGCTTATACAGATAAAGTATGATCAGCTATGGCAAGTCTGTTTCAGAAATGCCTCTTTGGGGTAAATCATAATTCTGTTATGAGTAGATATGCAAATTTAAGCAATATGAAGTAAAAATTATCCTTCAAAATACTTCCCTTTAAGCATTAAAAAATCCTCCGGTTTCTCGGAGGATTAGATTTAAGTGATCAAAATCAAAACCAGAAGGATGATGATGATCGCGCCAACGGATAAATAAACTCCACCGCCTAAATCTCTTGCTTCTTGCTTTATTTCCTTTAACTCATTTCTTACAGCTTTTTTCTCAGCCTTTTCCATGGCAGAAAAATCCATAGCTTTGATTTCGTCTACTCGAAATTCAATCTCTACTAAACGCGCTTTTTCTTCTTCGCTCAACTCTGGTTTGTCCTTCTTTGCCATGGCGCTGGGTGTAAATGCCACAAACAAAAAAACCATGGAAAAAAAACACATTAACTTTTTCATAATTCATTTTTTTTAATGGAACATACATTAAACAGTTCTGGCCAAAACTACCAGAAAAAAGCAATTTAACAATAATCAGGCCGATTACCGTTTTTTCTTCTTATGTTTTCCTTTTATTGGGGTTCTAAACCATTTTTGGAGATACCTTTCCATTATAATTTGTAATTTAGCTTTTTGTCAGAATTGGCGTTGATTTAACAGATTTCACATTTACTTATTACTATATGTCTTCCAAAGGAGATAAAAAGCTTTTTTTGCTAGATGCAATGGCTCTGATATACAGAGCACATTTTGCTTTCAGTAAAAATCCAAGAATTAATTCTAAAGGCCTGAATACAGGCATTATGATGGGGTTCACCAATACCTTGTTGGAGGTATTGGAAAAACAGAAACCATCACATATAGCGGTAGCCTTTGATACCAAGGCCCCTACTTTTCGGCACATACAGTTTGAAGCATACAAAGCAAATCGACAGGAACAACCCGAAGACATTGAAATAGGCATTCCCTGGGTCAAACAGATTGTTGAAGCCTTCAATATTCCTGTTTTGGAATTGGATGGCTATGAAGCAGATGACATTATTGGAACTATTGCCAAAAAAGCGGAGCGGACCAGTTTTGTCGTGTACATGATGACTCCTGACAAGGATTATGGCCAATTGGTGGAAGACCATATTTTCCTCTACAAACCTGCTTTTATGGGGAATGCGGTGGACATTATGGGGCCTAAAGAGGTCTGCGCCAAGTGGGATATAGAAAATGTAGATCAGGTAAGAGATATCCTAGGCCTTATGGGTGATGCAGTGGATAATATTCCCGGAATTCCCGGAATTGGAGAAAAAACAGCAGTAAAGCTACTCAAGGAGTATGGTTCAGTGGAGGGTTTGCTTCAGAATACAGACAAATTGAAGGGCAAGCAAAAAGAAAATGTGGAAAACTTTAGCCAACAAGGGCTCTTATCAAAAGAACTGGCAACCATCAATATTGAAGTCCCAGTAGATTTTGATGAGGAAGCTTTGAGGTATGATGGCCCAGATGAAGAGAAACTAAAGGCACTTTTTGCAGAATTAGAATTCCGGACTTTGACACAAAGGGTTTTTGGGGAAAAAATGAAGAAACCACAGGTAAAAGTTTCCGAGCAACTTGGCCTCTTTACAGGTGTTGACGAAACGGAGATAGAAGTAGAGGATGTCATTGATTCGCCAATCCCTGAACCCGTTCTTCACGATAGTATTTTGACCACAGCACAGGATTATCATAAGGTTGCAGGAGAAGAAGCCATCAAAGAACTTATCCACTATCTGGAATTACAGGATGAGTTCTGTTTTGATACAGAGACTACTTCTCTCAATCCCAACGAAGCAGAACTGGTAGGAATTTCTTTTGCCTATATACCGGGTGAAGCATTTTATGTCCCTTTCCCTGCCGACCAAAATAAGGCCAAAATACAACTAGAACTTTTCCGCGCAATATTTGAAAATGAAAATATCACCAAGATAGGACAAAATGTGAAGTACGACATGCTGGTCCTGATGAACTATGGCCTCAAAGTAAAAGGTAAATTTTACGATACCATGCTGGCCCATTACCTTATTGAACCGGAAGGGAAGCATTCCATGGACTGGCTGGCCCAGCAATACTTGAATTACAAGCCTGTTTCCATAGAATCCCTTATCGGCAAAAAGGGTAAAAACCAAGGTAATATGCGGGATGTGGATGTAGATGAAGTGGTAGCTTATGCCGCTGAAGACGCAGACATTACCTTAAAACTGAAACAAAAATTCGACCCTATCATCAAATCCAATGGATTAGAAAAATTACTTCATGAGGTGGAAAATCCGCTCATTGAAGTCCTCGCAGAAATGGAATTTGAAGGGGTACGTATCGATACTGAAAGTTTGGCGGAGCTTTCCGGCATATTAGAAGAAGAAAGCAAGGCCATTGAAAAAAGAGTATATGAACTGGCCGGAGTACAGTTTAATTTGGCTTCGCCCAAGCAGCTTGGAGATGTACTGTTTCTCAAGTTAAAACTTGATCCAAAAGCCAAAAAAACCAAAACCGGACAGTTTGCGACAGGAGAAGAAGTACTGAGTAAACTGGCAGGAGAGCATGAAATAGCGCAGGCAATTTTGGATTATAGGCAGATGGTTAAACTAAAATCTACCTATGTAGATGCCCTGCCTACCATGATCAATCCAAAGACTGGAAGGGTGCATACCACCTATAACCAGTTTGTCGCGGCTACCGGTAGACTTTCCTCCATCAATCCCAACTTACAGAATATACCTATTCGAACTGAAAGAGGAAGGGAAATCAGAAAGGCTTTTGTAGCAAGAGATGAAGACCATGTATTACTTGCTGTAGATTATTCACAGATAGAATTACGGATCATGGCGGAATTCTCCAAAGATGCATCCATGCTGGAAGCATTTAAAAATGGAAGGGATATTCATGCAACTACAGCGGCCAAAATTTTCCAGGTCTCCTTAGAAGATGTTACTTCAGACATGAGGAGAAAGGCAAAAACAGCAAACTTTGGCATCATTTATGGAATTTCTGCCTTTGGCCTTTCTCAAAGATTGAACATCTCAAGAACAGAAGCCAAAGAAATCATAGATGCTTACTTTAAGGAATTCCCTGCCGTCAAAGATTATATGGATGACTGCATTGCAAAAGCCAGGAAAAATGAATTCGTAGAAACCATTCTGGGAAGAAGACGGTATCTCAGGGATATCAACAGTAGGAATGTAACCATGCGGGGCTTTGCTGAACGCAACGCCATCAATGCACCAATTCAGGGATCTGCTGCCGATATGATAAAAATAGCCATGATCAATGTGCACCAGTGGATGAAAAAAGAAAAACTAAAATCCAAAATGATCCTACAAGTGCACGATGAATTGGTTTTTGATGCCCATAAGGATGAGCTTGAACTACTACAAAAAGAAATCCCTAAACTAATGTCCTCTGCAGTCAGATTGGAAGTACCTGTTATCGCAGAAACCGGAACAGGAGAGAACTGGCTGGAAGCACATTGATGTATAGGTTTAATATTGATTCCAAATGGTTAAAGTAAAAACCTCTTTTTTTTGTCAAAACTGTGGGGCACAAAGTCCAAAATGGATTGGTAAATGCCCTGCATGTGGGGAATGGAACACTTATGTGGAAGAAGTAATTCAAAAAGAAGATGCCGGAAGGGGTACATGGAAACAAGGTGGTCCTAAGTCAAAAAGAGCAGCAGTTCCCAAAAAACTTCAGGAGGTCAATTTTGAGGAACAGCCAAGGACAGTAACCCGTGATTTGGAACTGGACAGGGTCTTAGGTGGGGGAATTGTCCCAGGCTCTTTGGTTCTGATCGGAGGTGAACCTGGAATTGGAAAATCAACTTTAATGCTCCAGATAGCCTTAATGCTTTCCCAAAAAAAGGTGCTTTATGTATCGGGAGAGGAAAGTGAGTCCCAGATCAAAATGAGGGCTGAAAGGATGAATTTTGAATCAGAAAACTGCTATGTACTATCCGAAACCAATACCCAAAATATTTTTGAACAGATCGAAGCATTGCAACCCAATATATTGGTAATAGACTCGATTCAAACCTTGCACAGCAAACATGTGGAATCAGCTGCAGGCTCTGTATCCCAGGTAAGGGAATGTACAGCAGAACTGATGCGTTTTGCGAAAGAAACCAGCACTCCTGTATTTTTGATAGGGCATATTACCAAAGATGGAGCCATAGCAGGACCAAAGGTTTTAGAACATATGGTAGACACTGTATTGCAGTTTGAGGGAGACAGGCATCTCTCCTACCGCATTCTAAGAACATCCAAGAACCGGTTTGGGTCTACCAATGAACTTGGAATTTATGAAATGCGGGCAGATGGATTGCGTCCTGTGGCCAATCCATCTGAAATCCTACTTACACAAAGAGAAGAGTTGTTAAATGGAGTAGCAATCGGTGCCATGCTAGAGGGCAACAGGCCCCTATTGATCGAATTGCAATCCTTAGTAAGTCCTGCTACTTATGGTACACCTCAGCGAAGCAGCACTGGTTTTGATGCCAAAAGACTGAACATGCTATTGGCAGTACTTGAAAAAAGAGGTGGAATGCGCTTGGGGCAACAGGATGTTTTTCTCAACGTAGCAGGAGGAATGCGGGTGGATGATCCTGCTTTGGATCTTGCGGTATGCGCTTCTTTAATATCCTCTTATGAAGATAATCCTGTTCCTGAAGACCTTTGCTTTGCCGGTGAGATAGGTCTTGGGGGAGAAATCAGGGCCGTACACCGCATAGAAAATAGGATTGCAGAGGCAGAAAAACTGGGGTTTAAGCGCATCATGGTATCCAAGTATGCCATTAAAGGATTGGACGTGGATAAATATAAAATCAAGATTTTGGCAGTAAGCAAAATGGAAGAAATGTATCAGGTAATTTTTGCAGGATAAATGAAAACCTACCAAAAAACAATACATCTGCCTGCATTTCCCAGAGGCTTTCATTTGATCACTGAAAAGCTACTGGTTGAATTCCCTGAAATAAAAAATATCGAAACCGGAATTTTCCACGTATTTATCCAGCATACATCTGCAGGGCTGACTATCAATGAAAATGCAGATCCTACGGTCAGGAAGGATTTTGAAACTTTCATCAATGACCTGATACCGGAACATTATAATAAATTCATCCATGATTACGAAGGTTCGGATGATATGCCTGCCCACATCAAAAGCAGTTTTTTTGGAAGTTCTGTCCAAATTCCCATTCAAAACGGGCGTCTTCTGTTGGGTACCTGGCAAGGAATCTACCTGTGTGAGTTTCGGAATTATGGGGGATCAAGAAAATTAATTTTAAGTGCTTTTGGGAATTGAAAAAATTTAATTTTTAATTTTTAAGAGATGACATGAGAATTTTGCCTTTGGTATAAAATAGAGTGAATCTTTGGACTTATATGCCAAAATTGTTGGGCTAATTTATCCTATATATGAGGTTTTTGTCTATTCTTTTTTTCCTGCTTTCTACCATATTTGCCTTCGGACAAGGGGAAACAAGATATAAATATCCTCCACTGATTGCAGATAAAACAGAGGCACAAATAACACTGGACGGCGTCTTGGATGAAGAAATCTGGGAATCAGATGAATGGGCTACCGACTTCTTCCAATTTTTCCCTTCAGATACCTCGCTTGCCAATGCGCAGACCAAAGTAAGAATAGTATTTGATGATAAATTTCTGTACATCGCTGCAGTAATGTACAATTTGGGTCCCAGAGACCGCTATGTCAGCACTTCTTTAAGAAGGGATTACAGGGGTGAGCAAAATGATGGGATCAGCTTTGTAATTGATACCTTTAACGATAATACCAATGCATTTCAGTTTGGCGTCAACCCCTATGGTGTTCAAAGAGAATCACTTATAGCGAATGGAGGAATGCTGCCAACAGACCTCAATTTGGCTTGGGACAACAAGTGGTATTCAGCTGCCAAAATCTATGAAGACCATTGGATAGTAGAAGTAGCTATTCCGTTTTCAACTTTACGTTATAACGACAAAGCCATCAATTGGAATATTAATTTTTATAGAATCGATTCTGAATACAATGAAAGAAGTACCTGGACACCTATTCCTAGAAATTTTTCGATAATTTCTCTGGCCTTTTCAAGAAAACTAATCTTTACCGAACCTCTTAAAAAAGAAAGTTCGAATGTTTCCATTATTCCTTATGCGGCAGTTGCCACTGATAGGAATTTTCTGGAGGGTACTTCCAATCCTATGCGGCCTACATTTGGAGGAGATGCCAAAGTTGGGGTTGGACCAGCACTCAATTTAGACCTCACCATTAATCCGGACTTTTCCCAGGTGGAAGTGGATGAACAGGTGACCAATTTGGACCGCTTTGAAATATTTTTTCCAGAGAGAAGACAGTTTTTTCTCGAAAATGCAGACTTATTTGCAGATTTCGGAACAAGGAATGTGCGGCCATTCTTTTCCAGAAGGATAGGAGTAGACAGGGATGAAAACACGGGACAAAATGTGCAGAACCAGATATTATTTGGAAGCAGATTAAGCGGGAAACTAGGGGAAGACTGGAGGATAGGCCTTATGAATATGCAAACTGCCACGGATACCGAACGAGGAATTTCCGGCAAAAATTTCACTGTGGCCGCAATGCAGAAAAAAGTATTCTCCAGGTCCAACGTAGGAATGATAATGATCAATAGGGAAAGCCTTAATCCAAGGGGAGAGCTATCCCTTTTTGATCCATCTGATTTTAATCGTTTGGTGGGAATAGATTATAATTTGGCCTCTGAGGACAATAGGTGGACTGGAAAGTTCTTTTATCACCGTACTTTTGAAGAAGGAAATCCGGCAAATAGTGGTGCCCTCCATGGGCAATTGAACTACAATGACCTACACATAAGTTCCAGCTTGTCCTTTTCAGATATTGGTGAAAATTTTGACCCAAAAGTGGGCTTCACTCCAAGAAACGACTATAAGCGAATAGCAGGTGGCTTCGCCTATCAGTTTTTCCCTCAATCTACTTTGATCAATAGACATGGGCCTGGGTTTGAATCTGAAATTTTATGGAATGAGCGATTAGGAGTTACAGATGAGCTTCATTCTCTATTTTATGAATTCCAATTTCAATCATTATCAAGATTTGCTCTCACGTTTAATAACAGATATACTTATCTATTTGCTCCCTTTGACCCAACCAGGACCGGCGGTGAAGCGCTACTTGAAGGCACTGATTACCGGAATACTTTTTTGGGATTCAGGTATATAGGTAACCCAAGGCAGGTTCTTTTCTTCACCTTCCGTGGAGAAATTGGGGAATATTTTACAGGGAATATCAAGACTTTACAAGGAGCCATGAACTGGAGACTGGGATACCTTGCAAACATTTCTATGAACTTCAGCTATAACAATATCAGGTTGCCCGAACCACAAAATTCGGCTGATTTGTTTTTAATTGGCCCCAGAATAGACCTGACATTTACCAAAGACCTCTTCTGGACAACTTTTTTCCAATACAATAATCAAATTGACAATATCAACATCAATACGCGCTTACAATGGCGCTACGCACCGGTATCTGATTTTTTTGTGGTATATACTGACAATTATTTCCCCAGTACTTTTGCCCCAAAACAAAGGGCTTTGATTATGAAGCTAAATTATTGGTTCAATATATGATCAGTCCAATTGGTTTTGTGAAAATTCAATAAAAAAGTAAATCACAGGTACAAATAACAACAGAGGAAATACTACAATATACCATTTAGGAATCCCCGTACCAAACCCTGATCCACTATGGAAGGAAAAAAATTCTATGGAAAGAAAAATAATAATTAGCATAAACTTCATCCATCTCCATAATTTTTGATTGATCTCTTTTAGTTTTTCTTTCTTTTCTTCATCATTCTGAATCAAAAAGTTATCATAATTCTTTTTGGTATTGTAAGCTGTTATACCCACATATAAAATCGTAGCTATGATTGGGATAGTGTATGTCATTTTACTTGCCCAATATTCACTGGGATTTTGAAAAAAATCATAGCCCTCAGGCATCAAATCTGCCCCCAAATGCTGGAAATGGTACACCATTATCCACAAGGTAACCAAAGCAGAAATAGAGAGTATCTCTATAATTTTATCCCAAAAGGGCAATGTCAAAATAGGAATATATTTTTTAGGCCAATCCATACAATGAACTCAAATTCATACTGGTAAAACTCATCGCAAAAATAGCCTTAATTCGTAGAAACATTCAAACCGCTAATAATTCTTATAATTATTTTTTATAAAATTATTTATAAAACTTTATA
>NZ_SLAP01000124.1 GCF_007126775.1 Cecembia sp.
TCAATTTTGTCCTATAAACATCAAAAAATCAAAAGGCAATGAAACGAATTACAGTCGCAAAAGGAGATGGCATTGGTCCGGAAATCATGGACGCTACACTCGCTATTATCAAAGCCGCAGGGCCAATAGTTTGTTTTAATTGATTTTTTACCGCTTTCGGAAATTTTCTGGAAGCGGTTTTTTTTAATAGAATTAACAGCAAGGAATAGGTGATTTTTATGTCCTTTTACTATTTTGTTAGCTTCAATTAGCCTTTTCTGAAAATGAAAACCAACAAAACCATAATTTCCACCTGTATTCTTTTATTTTTTGTCCTTTTCCAAGGCTTCTCCCAAGTGGATCTTTCCATGGAAGTTCCTCTGGATCCACGGGTCAGGATGGGTGTACTACCCAATGGACTCACCTATTACATACAGCAAAACCCGAAACCTGAAAACAAGGTTGAACTCAGATTAGCCGTCAATGCCGGTTCGGTCCTAGAAACAGATAAGCAACAGGGCTTGGCACACTTTACAGAGCACATGGCATTTAACGGCACCAGAAATTTTGAAAAAAATGAATTGGTTTCTTATCTCCAGTCCATAGGCGTATCCTTTGGCGCTGACCTGAATGCCTATACCAGTTTCGATGAAACGGTCTATATCCTGCCCATTCCATCAGATGATGAAGAAAAGTTGCGAAATGGCTTTCTGGTACTCAGCGATTGGGCAGATGGTATTCTGATGCGGGAGGAAGATATTGATGCAGAGCGAAGCATCATCGTGGAGGAATGGAGAACAGGACAGGGCTACTCCCAGAGGTTAAGGGACCAATATCTGCCTATCATGTTGCATGACTCCAAGTATGCGGATCGGCTTCCTATAGGAAAAATGGAAGTTGTGAAAAACTTTAAATATGAAACCATCAGGCAATTTTACCGAGATTGGTACCGGCCTGATAATTTGGCCGTCATTGCTGTTGGGGATGCGGAACCCGGTCTCCTATTGGAATTGATCGAGGAGTTTTTTGGAGAGATGGAAAATCCTAAAAAGGCACCGGAAAGAAAATATTTTGAAGTCCCTGAGCATGAGGAAACCTTCGTTTCCATTTTGACAGATCATGAAGCTCCAGGTATTCAAGTTCAACTTTTTTACAAGCACAAGGCATTGCCCACCAATAGCAAGGAAGATTATCGGAATTTTCTTATAAGGAACCTTTATGGAGGCATGCTGACCCAGAGGTTGGATGAAATCAGGCAACAGGCAGATGCCCCTTTTATTTTTGCAGGAACGGGTTATGGCAACTTTGTCAGAGACCTGGATTATTTTTCTGCCTCAGGAGTAGTGGCTCCTGGAAAGGTGGAGGCAGGTATACAGTCCCTGATCATTGAAAATGAGCGGGTGGCACAATTTGGATTTACGCAGGCTGAGCTAGACAGGGTAAAACGGGCTGTTTTGAACAGTGCAGAGAGGGCGTATAAAGAAATGGATAAAGCGGAATCCAGATTATTGGTAGGCCGGTATGTCAACCATTTCCTTAAGGGCCGTTTTGCAGAAGGAGAAGCATGGAAATACGAATTTTACCAAGAAATTATCCCTCAGATTAGCTTGTATGAAGTCAATAGATTGGCCAAAACCTTGGTCAGGGAAGACAACAGGGTAATCATCATTACGGGACCCGAAAGCGAAAAGGAGAACCTGCCTGGGGAAAGCCAGGTATTGGCCCTTTTTGAGGAAGTAGATCAAATGGAACTGCTTCCTTATGAAGAAAGGCTCTTGGCAGAGCAATTGATTGAAGTACCGCCTCCACCAGGGAGCATCGTTGCTGTCAAGCATGTTGAAGCTGTGGATATTCATGAAATTACCCTGTCCAACGGGGTAAAAGTTTTTGTAAAACCCACGGATTTCAAAAATGATGAGATTGTGTTCAGTGCCCGGGGTGAAGGCGGCGTGTCTGTCTATAATGATGAGGACCATTATGCTGCAAGTTATGCGGGCGTATTGGTCAATGTGATGGGCATTGGAGATTTTAGTCCATCTGATCTGAGAAAGATGTTGGCAGGCAAATCGGTTTCCGTTACAGCCAATGTGGGGACCTATTCTCAGACCATTTCCGGGAGTGCCTCTCCCAGAGATCTGGAAATGGCCATGCAGTTAATGTACCTGTATTTTACCGACCCAAGAGATGACAAGGAATTGTTTGAGGTATTTATAAATAATCAAAAAACCCAGTTGGCCTCTGCCCAATCCAATCCAGATTACCAGTTTTCCAAAAAGCTCAACCGCGTCATTGCCGATGGAAACCTAAGGGCAAGTAGCATTTATGACCCGGAAGAATTGGAACAGATAGAAAGGCAAAGGGCTTTGGAAATTTATGCAGACCGCTTCAGTAATGCCGCCAATTTTGAATTTTTCTTTACCGGAAATATAGAATTGGAAACCTTCAAACCACTATTGGAACAGTATCTAGGCTCTTTACCTTCTGACCCGGAAAACCTGGACAGTTTTAGGGATATGGGTATCCGGGCACCCCGTGGAAAGTTTGAAACCATTGAAGTGGGCACAGACGAAAAAAGCCAGGTCATCATGCTCTTTACAGGGGAGCTGGAATATGACCGCAAAAAATCCACGGACATAACCTATTTGGGCGAAATACTGACCATCAAACTGATCGAAACTTTGAGGGAAGAAATTGGGGGTGTTTATGGTGTGGGTGCCAGTGGAAGCATGGGGATCCAACCTGTGGGTAACTTTTCATTTTCTGTAGCATTCCCCTGCAGTCCTGATATGGTGGATACATTGATTGATGCTGCATGGGTAGAGATAAGGAAAATACAGGAGAATGGACCATCGAAGGAAGACTTGGACAAGGTCAAAGAAAAACGCAGGATCGCTCTGGAAGAGAATTTGAGGCGTAATAATTTTTGGAATGCCCAAATGTCCACTATGCGCCTCTATGGTTTACCTTGGGAAGTGGTATTAAAAGCCAAGGAAAATATAGAGGCGGTCAGTGTGGAGCGTATCCAAAAAGCTGCACAGGAGTTTTTAGTGAAAGAGAATCTGTTGGAAGTAAGAAAATACCCACTGAGCAGGTGATGGGGAATAGAGGTTATATACGAGAAGCGAGAAGGTTTCGAGAAATTAGGAGAAGCAGAATCTGATATATGCTAGGCGATATAAGCCTTCGGGGATATATGGGTAATGTCTTCAAATAATATTGTACAAAATAAAATTGTAAACAAATTAAATTGCAGATTTTGGCCTACAGGTAAATGATTTCATTCAAGGATATGGTCAATAAATTAAAGATGCCATGCGTCAGCATGGAAAAAGCAAGTCCAGCCTGATACCTAACCCAACCAAACAATATAGCGGCTGGCAAAATCCCTAAGATGGTAAATGTCCAGTCTAAGGCAATGGAAGATGATTCCACATTGCCGACATGAAGGATGGTAAAAACCAGGGTGGTAAATATGAATGAGGCATAAAACAAAGCAGAAGAGAGATACACATCATCCGGTCTTTGGTTTCGTTCATGGATTATCCAAACCAAAAACCCAAAGCCAATTCCCAAAAACAACCACCAATAAGTTCCAAAAATCAGCATCCCAAGGAGGGGTTGGATGAATAAGAAAATAAAGTGTTTCCTTTTTCCAGAGAGAAACCCTCTTGAAAGCAATTCTTCCAATACCGGTGCTAAAAGCAATGCGCTTAAAATATCTATGCTGTCTGAATTGCTGAAACCTTTATCCAATCCACCTATTTCTAGCTTTATCGCAATGGGGTCAATAAGTATATATTGATAACAAAAAATAATAAGCGTAGCATAAATTGAATACCAGATGATTTTATGCTTGTAGAGCTTTTGCCCTTTCTGGTAAAAATGCAGGTATTTTATCATTATTTAAAATAAGTTTTTTCAGTCTATGCCAGCGCTAAAAGCCCGCTGATACAAAGTCCTAGACATTCTCATTGTTATCTTTTTTCCTCATCTGTAAATATCTGGTTATAAATACCCAGGCAAATAAGAACTGAAGCGGTAAGTAATAATATTTTGATAAATCAAAACCGAGGAAGGAATAATTTTCATAAGTATTCCAGTTGTAAACTACCGAAATGATGTTGGCAATTATTAACAACGAAATTAAAAGGTAAAGAAATTTGCCTATATGTTCCATAAAAGTATTTTTTCCTAAGCTAACTATAACGCCCTTTTAAGCCAAGTGTTTACAGGATAAATCGTTTTTGTCGCACGGGGCTTTAAACAGGAATTGATTTTAAATAAATAATTAGTTATTTTCAGGAAAACTTGTGCAATGAAATATCTATTCTATCTTATTGTATTTTCTTCTGTAATAATGGCTTGTTCGGAAGAAGGATCGCGGAAAAATATCAACCCAAGTGACCTCAATTTGGTCAAGGTCGATTCTGTTCAGGTGGATTATTTAGGCATGCTCAACCTGATGGATGTACATCCTGCAACAGGTAAACTCCTTTTGTTCAACATGCAGAAAAGCCTTTTTGTAATGGCCAATCTGGATGGAAAGGTGGAACGGGAGTTCAGCAAACAAGGTGGACCTGATAATTTTGGGTCCTTTCCATTGGGTGCAGGGAAGTTTACAGAAGACGGAAGGACCTTTACCATCATTTCCAATCAGGGGGTTTATACCTATGACTTAGAAGGTAATCTAGTGCTTGGAGGAAGACATCAAGTCAGTCAACTTCCTGCCTTTTCAGGAAGGATGGCTGCAGATATGGAATTTTTCTGGATTGGGGATAAAATTCTTTCCGTAGGACATGGTAGGGGAGCCTATCCCAATAATACCACTGATTTTTATGAGCATTACCGGGGCATGGTATGGTTTGATACACTGGAAAGGCAGGTGGAGCAATTTATGCCATTGGATGAAAACAGTGTGTTTCGCAATGGGAAAGCCCATGACCTTTCCCATATGATGCCTAAGTTGGCCGTAGATCAGGAGAGGATTTACTGGGTTCATGGTGTGGAGCCCGTTTTACATATCCACGACCTTAAACCGCCCTATGAAAAGA
>NZ_SLAP01000098.1 GCF_007126775.1 Cecembia sp.
CCATGACCTTATCCAGAAGAGAATTTCTTATAAAGTCTTCAGCGGCAACTGCTGGGCTTGCAGCAGCTCCTTTAATGGGAACAACTCCACAGGCCAGGACTAATAATAAATTACCCAAATGGAGAGGGTTTAATTTGCTTGACTTTTTTTCTCCCGAAATGGAAAAAGGAAGGAAAAATCCGCCTGAATTCCTAAAATGGATGGCAGACTGGGGGTTTGATTTTGTAAGAATACCAGTATCCTATCCTTCATACCTCAGCTTTGATAGATCCAGACCTATTTTGGTAGATGAAGTACTTAATTTTGATGAGTCTAAGATCGAAGAAATTGATGCACTAATTGATATTGCCCATCAGCATAATCTACATGTAAGTCTGAATTTGCACAGAGCTCCTGGCTTTTGTATCAATGCAGGATTTGTGGAGCCCTTTAATCTCTGGAAAGACCAGGAGGCACTCGATGCCTTTTGTGCGCATTGGGAAATGTGGTCCAAAAGATACCGTGAAATAAGTTACCAGAAACTGAGCTTTGATTTGGTCAATGAACCATTTTTGAGGACCGATCCAAATGATCAGCTTTCACCGGGAGGACCGGTTCCTGTTGAAGACTACCACCGTGTTGCCAAAGCAGCTTTGGAAAGCATCAGGGAAGTGGATCCCAATAGATTGGTTATTGCCAACGGAAATGGAGGAGGTAGCATGGCAGTACCTGAGCTTTCAGATTTGGATCTAGGGCAAAGTTGCAGGGGTTATCACCCAATGATCATTTCCCATTACAAAGCACCATGGGTTTTTAGAGATCCTGAACAATTGCCTGAACCAAAATGGCCTGGAGAAATCAATGGGGTCTATCATGACCGTGCTATGGTGGCGCAACATTACGCACCTTGGATAGCAATGATGAAAAGTGGCGTTGGAGTACACTGTGGTGAATGTGGAGCCTATAACAAAACCCCTCATAATGTATTTTTAAAGTGGTTTGAAGATGTACTCGATGTATTGGATGAAAATGGTATTGGTTTTGGAATTTGGGAGTTTTCAGGTAGCTTTGGAATTCTTAATTCCGGAAGAACCGACGTGGAATATGAAAATTGGTACGGTCAGCAGTTGGACCGCAAATACCTGAATTTATTGATGAAATATGCCTGAATTGGATTAATTTTTTACCAACTTCCGCCTGCTCCACCACCACCAAAGGATCCCCCTCCAAAACCACCAAAGCTACCACCCCCAAAACCTCCGCCGCCAAAGCCCCCTTTACCTGATCGGAAATCTCCGTATTTTCCCCTTCCACTGCCTTTCAGCATATTGGCTAACATTATTGTCGTCCATAAATCTATACCACCGCCTTTTCCTCCCATATGGTTATTGTTGTCTTTTTTGTTTTTGATCAATGGTAAGATGACAAAAAGAAAAAGAAACAGTAAAAAGAATACCAGTCCTCCGCCCTGATTCCCAGACCCTGATACTTGCTTGGCCTTGTATTCACCAGAAGCCAGTTTAAAAATCATATCTGTTGATTTGTCCAATCCAAGATAGTATTGCCCCATTTTAAAATTGGGAACAATCAATTGGTCTACAATTCTTTTTGCCAAAATATCAGGAATGGCTCCTTCCATTCCATAACCTGTGGCAATAAAAACTTTTCTGTCATCCATTGCAGCGAGTATCAGTATCCCATTGTCCCTGTCTTTTTGTCCAATTCCCCATTGATCTCCCAGTTGAAAGGCATAATCACTAATATCATAAGGTCCAAGAGATTGGATCAAAACAATTGTCACTTGCGAAGAAGTAGAATCGTTGTATGCGATCAATTTATTTTCTAATTGTCGAACCTCATTGGCCGACAAGGTATTGGTAAAATCATTGACCAATTTTGGTGGTTTGGCAGGGGGAGGAAAATCTCCCTGGGCCCAAGCCATAAGGTTTATAAAAACTACAATGAGAAAGGAAATAAAGGGTATTTTATACATGAGGAATCAACCAAAAGAAATTTCATCAGGCAATTCGTTGGTATCGCCTTTATCATCATAGGGAAAATGGGCTTTGAGCTGCGCACCGCACATTTCAATCCCCTTGCACAAGCCTTCGGTAAATCTAGATTGCTTGAAGTCAAGGAGCATTTGATCTTTGATCTTCTCCCAGAAATTCTCCGGAACTACTTGATTGATGCCACAATCTCCCAATATGGCAAATTGATGGTCTTCCACAGCCAGGTAAAATAAAACAGCATTTCTATCTTTAGTTTTGTGCATTTTCAAAGTTTCGAAAACTTCTGCTGCCCGGTCCAATACATCAATTCCGCAGTGGTTTTCAATATGTACCTGGATTTCACCGGCGGTTTCCCTTTCTGCAAACTGTATGGCGGCAAGGATGCTCGCTTTATCGGCTTCCGAAAATAATTTCTCAGGCATAATTTCCATCAAAATTGTACACTGGGCGCAGTTTCCGCTCCTTGTGCTGCTTCAAAATATCCTTTTCTTTCAAACCCGTACCAACCTGCAAAGATGTTATTGGGGAAAGTTCTCAATTCAGCATTGTAAGACTGAACGGATTGGTTAAAGTTCCTCCTGGAAACTGCAATTCTGTTTTCTGTACCTTCAAGCTGGGCTTGTAATTCCAGAAAATTTTGGTTGGCCTTTAGGTCAGGATACCTTTCTACTGTTACCAATAACCTGCTCAAAGCTCCGCTCAATTGATCCTGTGCCTGTTGAAATTGGGCAAGATTTTCGGGGGAAAGGTTATTGGCATCAATATTTATGGATGTGGCTTTTGATCGGGCTTCAATCACCCCTGTCAAAGTTTCCTGCTCAAAATCCGCATAGCCTTTTACTGTATTCACAAGGTTGGGGATCAGATCTGCTCTTCTTTGATACTGTGTTTCTACCTCGGCCCAGGTACCATTAATACTCTCTTCATTCTGTACAAGCATATTGTACACTCCTACCGCCTTGACATAAACAAACAATCCAATCAAAGCGATAATTAAAATCGGAAATAGTGCTTTTTTCATAAATAAAC
The DNA here is from genome assembly GCF_007126775.1 of Cecembia sp. Taxonomy (GTDB): domain Bacteria; phylum Bacteroidota; class Bacteroidia; order Cytophagales; family Cyclobacteriaceae; genus Cecembia. The sequence continues at coordinate 3,021 of NZ_SLAP01000098.1, forward strand.
CCAGGTTTTAAAATTTTACAAAATTTAATTTATCAAAATTGAATAGATCATTTTCTCCTATGGATATTCATATCATAGGTCTTAAGGTTTTTAAGGTAAATTTTGAATACAGTGCCTTTTCCAACGGCACTTTCTACTTTAAGGTTTCCATCATGTGCCCTGATTTGTTCCCTTACCAAATACAAGCCCAAACCTTTACCTTCTACATGTGAATGGAATCTTTGATACAGTCCAAATATCCTGTCACCATAACGGTCGAGGTCTATACCTATGCCATTATCTTCAAAAATAAGAACGATATAATTATTTTCAACATGCGTACTGATTTTGATTCTGGGGTTTCTTTCCGGATGCTTGTATTTGATGGCATTTGTCATCAAGTTGATCAAAAAGTTTTCCAAATGAGAATGAATGTAATTGATTTGCGGAGCTGCTGAAAAATCCTTTTCAATCACTGCTTTGGCATCATTCAGCTGTTTGGACAGGCTTTTTTCCACATTGGTAGTCAACTGTAGGAATTCAATATATTCAACTTTTGGGGCTTTGTTTTTTTTGATGGAAACTACCTCAATTAAATCTTCCAAGGTGCTGTTAAGAATGGAGGTGGAAGTTTTTAAATTATCAATCACCTCTTTATTTTCGGGGTTGTCCGGTTGGTTTTCATCATAAAGTTCAAGCAGAGAAGTAATGTTCACAATCGGGGCACGAAGGTTATGGGAAGTAATGTAGGCAAATCGCTGTAATTCTTCATTTTGGGATTTCAAGTCCCGGATCAGCTGTTCCCTTTCTTCTTCTGCCAATTTAGTTTCAGTGATGTTTTGGGTTACCAACAAGATTCTGTCAATTTTCCCATCATTATTTATCAACGGAACACCACTTTTCAGATAGAATTGTTCATTGATTATCACTTCAAACATCACGGACTCACCCATTAATACCTTATCCAGATGCTTTCTTAACTCGCTTGAGATATAGTTTCCATACTTGGAAAGATGGGGAGTACCTATGAGTTGGCGTGGGTTGATTCCCATATCTTTAAACTCTTTTCCTTCGGCATAGATGTAGATAAGATTTTTATCAAGTACTTCAACGGTACCTTTGGGAAAATTCTCTGCGATGCTTCTGAATAGCAATTCAGAGGAAACAAGTTTCTGTTCGTAATTGATCCTTACCATTTCTGCTCCAATCCTATCAGCCAGAATTTTAAGAAAGCTGGAAATGTTCAGGTTGTAAGGCCTTGGTTGATGGTCCATTAAGACTAAAATCCCCAATTTGACTTGATTGATATCCGTTATTGGCACACCAAAATAGGTGGCAATGTCCATGCCCGCAATGGTTTCATTTTCCGGATAAATGGATTTAGCATTGGAAAGAATAATATGGGGTTCGTTAGTTTTCAAACAATCCAAACAAGGCGTATTTTTCAGCTTGTATTCAAAAGCAGCGCCTTTTTTCCCATTTTTAAAATTTGAAATAACTTTCGCCTGTTTGAGTTCCTGATCCACCTCTGCGATAAAACAATGATACATCTGAAGCTTGTTGCTTAGGAATTTGGTAAGTTCATCAAAAAATGCCCTCCCACTAAGACGGGATGTTTTTTCGGTCAACTGCGAAATGATATTATGGATATATTGCTGGTCACTGATATCCTCCAAAATAGCTTGAAAAGTATTTCCCCCATCAATAGTCTTTGATGTCATCCGCAAATGGAAAAGTTTATTGTTGAAATGGCTGATATAAGGTCCCTCGTAAGTAGCATAACCATTTTTAAAACTGTCCTCATATGCTGCCCTTATTGGATTTTTTCCAAGAAAATGGAACAAATTCTTTCCTACCAGTAATTCTTTATTTTGAATATCAATTTTTTCAATAAGGCTTTTGTTCACTTCAAGGATAGTTCCTTTTTTATCATATTGTAAAATCGGCAGCGGGTTTTCTTCAAAAAGAGTTTTGTACCATTGCCAATTTTGTATGGACTCCAATTCTTTTTCTTTGGTATAGGTAAAATCCACAAAAATACCTGCCCAAATGGATTCGTTTTGGTATTGCTTCAGCTTATTGGAGGCTGCATAAATCCATTTTTCAGTTCCAATGGGTGTTTTGATCCTGAAATAAGCTTCAAACTTTTTGTCATTTATATAAGCTTCCTGGTCTAATTTAACCACCGAAGCCAGGTCTTCTGGGTGTATAAGGCTAGAAAGTGAATGCTCATCTTTAATAATTGCTTCCGGATCAAGTCCGGTAAGACCTCTACAGCCCTCACTCACAAAAAGGTATTTGTGGCTATGGTCCGGAAAGGCTTTCATAAGGTAAACCATCCCCGGCACTACTCCGGTAAGCTCGTCTAAAACCGATTTCTTTGCCAACAAGTCTTTTTCAATCTCTTTTAAGGCAGTTACATCCGAAATAACCCCAAGTAATAAACCACTCTTTTTATCTGCTTTGGTAATTTCTTCTTCTAAGAATACATAATGCCCGCTACTGTGAAGAAAACGATAGGTAAATTTACCTACCTTATCCAAATTGTTCCTGTAATAATGGAGATCTTCAGGATGTACCAGGTTTTCCCATTTCTCCCCAGTGATTTTTTCAAAATGCAGCTTGGGATAGCCTGTGATTTTTTCAATTGCCCCTGTCAAGAACAACTCATCTGCTTTGGACTCGAACTCGTAATAAATGAGGTCGGGGAGTTCTTCTTCAATATCCGATTCGATAGGACTATCCGAAATGGAATAAACCAACTCCAACAGGCAATAATGATCATTTAATGACCTTTTATAGAGGTATAAGTGCCTTGGGAAAATGGGTAAAATACCGGAATTTTTGTCCAAGAAAAAGTCTTGAATGCGGTCTGCTTGTAGGAATTCAAACTTTTTGGAAATAAATGACAACAAGTCCTTACTGGTTTTTAACTCTGGCTCATGCTTGATGCCTGTAAACAGCTGACCTGAAGTTTTGTGGACCAACCATGAAAATTTTACGTTGCTTTTCCACTCCAAAGGAGATATCAGCGCATTGATAAGATAAGAATTGTCTTCCTGGGAAATGACATAGCCTTCAATTTGCACAAATTGAAAAAGGCTTTTATTCAATACTATTGGACAGGAAAAACGCTCTCCTGTTCCCAATGAGATAAAGAAGTATTCAAAAAGATTTTTAGGTAAAGTCGGAAATAAGGAATTGAAAAAAGATTCTTGGTAAAATTTATCCCCAAAATTTAATAGGCTTCTGATTTCAGAGGATACATACAGAATTTCAAAAGAACCGTTCTCGTATTTTTTGAGCGTGAGTAGGATGTTCTGGAAATTAATGCTTGTAAAGCCTGACATGGGAGCAGCATCCAAAATGAATAAAACTTTAAAAAACCTCTGGTCTATTATTTTCAAAGATAATCATTCCTGCGCATATTTCGCTTATTCAAAGAAGAACTTTAAATTTTCCGATAAGGCTTTACATTTAAATTTGTCTTATCAAATTGAAACTGATTTCAATGATTTCAAAATCTTCCGGATTGTTACTGTGGTACCTTTTTAACTTAACTGTGATATTCCTTCCTTCTTCCGATCGGAAAAGTTTGATAAGATCAGAAAGCTCCCAAAAATCCACTGGTATTTTATTAATCTCCAAAAATTCATCATCCTTTAAAATTCCCACCTGTTCTGCAGCAGACCCTTTCCTTACACTGCCAACCACAAATCTTTTTTCGTTAGTGGGAAGCATTCTTGGGCTGATTCCACTCATGTCAAATTCGAAAGGATTACTAAAGGTATTGCCTTTTTTGAATAAAAACCGCTCCCTTTGGTAATCAAGGATGATTCTCGTTCGGCCCAGTAATTCTGAACCTATGCTACCCTGTCTTCCACTTTCTTTGATTACATAACTAAATTCTGTTTCTTCTGGAAAAGAAGTGATGATGTCATTAAACTTCAGACCCCCATAATTTAAAGATTTGACTCTTCCAACATAACCAAATAAATCACCTCCTAGAGAACGTCCCAAATCACTTTCTATGTATTTGGGAGGAAGCTGGATTTTTTCGGAAGTTTCCATATTTAATAGGAGCCCGTGATTGGCCCCTAAATCTATGAGCAATTTGCTGTCTACATCATCTCCCGACAATTGCTTCACTTTAGCATGTATGTAAGGCTTGCTGTTTTCTATTTTCATGGGCACTTTTCTAAAACCAAAAGGCCGCCATTTTAACCTTCCCATTTCGTAAAAAGTGATCAGTTCCTTGTCGTAATCAATTTTTACAGGATTGTATTTAAAAAACTCATATCCAATTACCCCAAATACTGGAATACCAATAACCATTTCCAGTTCAAAGAAATCATCGTCAAGTACCAATAAAGTCTGCAAAATACCCTCAATGCCACCCAAATCCATTTGGTTGCTGGGAGATACATTGGCCGTCAACACCGTTGTACCATCAGCACCCACTAGATCCAGTTTTCTTGTATAGGTCAATTCCAGCTGGTCCCCAATGGATTTACTGAAAAGAATGTTGGTTTTAACTCCAGTATCAATCAGAAAATTGACAGGTGGCCCATCATTGATGGATACAGGGACTATGATTAAATTGTTGGAAGCAATAAATGGTATTTCTAATTTTTTGGCAGGTTCCTTCATATAAAAACCAGGCACCTGGGCTATAGAAACCAAACAGGGTATTATCAAAAGAATACAGCTTGTTAGCAGTGAATTTTTGATCATTAAAGGCTATGATATTGAGTTGTGATGATTAATATAAGAATAAATTGATTCTCATTCACTTTGTTATACCGATAAGCAGCACTTCTTGTTGGAAATTAATCAAAATAATTTCTTTTCTTTAAAAATTATTGTTCTTTGACTCTTTGTAAACCTATATATTTTTGAAAACTTGTAAAAATCCTGCATATTTAATTTTTGATAAGTGTAATTATGGCAGAAAAATCAGTTGTAGATAAAGCAAAAAAGATTTTTGAAAACTACCTTGCTCGTCAAGGGAGCCGAAAAACCCCCGAAAGGTTTTCGGTTATAGATGAGCTGTATGCACTTCCCCAAGATGAACATATCGACGTTGAAGGACTCTTCTTGTTGATGAGAAATAAAGGGTATTCTATCAGCAGAGCAACAATTTATAATACACTGGATCTATTGGTGGAATGCGGACTCGCGGTAAAACACCAATTTAAAGACAAAGTAGCACTTTACGAGCAGGCTCTTACTTATAAACACCATGACCACCACGTCTGTAATCAGTGCAGAAAAATCAGGGAGTTTTCCGATGAAAGACTTAATCTTATCAAAGAGGCCATGGGAAGGGAGTTCCAATCTGCCATTACCAGCCATTCCTTGGTCCTTTATGGAGACTGCAAAATTCCCGATTGTGAAAATCTCCGCATTATTTGATGCGGAATATTTTTTTATAAACCGGTTTCCTATAAAGAAACTGAAGTAAAAGCACAGGATAAAGCAATAAAGTCAATAATGCAAAAGGTGCCTTGTAAGTTATTTCATCTTTAATGATGCTGTATTTACCTGCATTGATAATGCGGTGTTTGTGTCTCCATTCTTTAAGAAAAAATGGAAGCCTTCGACCTTCATCTATAAAATAAAACTCGTGCTCATTGGTCTCATCTTCTGTAATAACAGAAACCCATTGCTGTTTAAAAATAAGGAAATTCAATTCCAATATCACAGTATCACCTTTCGATGATCCATCGAAACGCAACAGTTTAACTGGAGGAAAAGGGGGGTTCAACTTCAAAAAAAGCGTTTCATTGAAGCCATCCTTAACATTCAGGTAATTTTCTTGTACTGGAGTAGCAATATTTATTTTCATAACCCCTTATATAAGCAATTCACTAAAATTTTGTTTGCATCCAAGTGAATCTTGTGCTAAGATAATGGTTTATTGGATGGAAAATTTGTTTTACATGCCCATAAACTTCCGGATATCCATTACAAGTTTTTCAAAATCCGGTCTGTGGTTGTACATCATGTGCCCTCCTTCATAATATGTCATTTCTACTCTTTCCTTTGGAATGTCATGCCGGGCAAAAGTATGCTCTGCATCTAAAAAGGGAGTAATCAAATCGTAGTAGCCATTGGCTACCATCACCCTCAGGTCTTTGTTTCTTCTCATAGACTCTCCAAGGCTTCTGGCAACATTGACATAGGATGGTTCCCAATAGGAACCTTCTGCCACAGGCCTCCAATTCCACTTTCCGCCGATAGTCCGGTTAGAAGTAAAGTAAGGTCTATCTATCTTTATTTTTAAAGTCCGGCTAAAATAATCGTTCAATGCTGCTGTGTATGCCGCATCAATGCCATAACTAGAAGGATCTCCAAGGGTAGGGCCTTCTGCAGCATGGTCGCCCTCTTCTCCAAGATACCTACTGTCCAAGGTTCCTATGGTTTTGCCCTCTTTTCTCAAAAGCTCTTTTTTGAAACGTGAGGTCAGTATGCGGTTATCTGACCGAAGAACATATTCCTTTTCCAGGCCTGTAAAGTAAGCAACCTTCTCTGCCAATACTTCTTTTTCAGATGTGGATAACTGATTGCCTTTGTACAATGCCGGCAGGTAATCCTGGTAAGAAAAAACCCGGGCTTCTTCCACAAAATCTTCTAAATCTTTTCCCTGTCCTGCTTTTCCATGATACCAAGCTGTGGCGGCCATCGTCGGAAAGTAAGTGAAATAAGAGCCAATGTTATCGTGTGTTGAAGTACTGCCCTGATAATCTAAGGCTTGGGAAATTAAAATAAGCCCATTCAAGGCCATTGCCTGACCTCCCCCCTCAAGCGCTGCTGTCACGGTAGCGGCACGGGTAGTGCCAAAACTCTCTCCAGCTATATATTTTGGAGATTGCCAACGTTGATTTTGGGTTATCCACAATCGGATAAATTGCGCAATTGAACTTGCATCTTCATTTAAACCCCAAAAATCTTCCACTTTCCCTTTGCCAATCACATGACTGTAACCTGTACCAACAGGATCAATAAAAACCAAATCCGTAATATCCAACAAAGCCAATTCATTGTTGATAACTTCAAAAGGTGCTGCCCCATCATCCGAATTGGCATCAGAATCAACCTTCACTACTTTTGGACCAAAGACCCCCATGTGCAACCAGACCGAGGCGGAACCGGGTCCACCATTGAAGATAAACAAAACCGGTCTTTTGGAAGCATCCGGATCATCTTTGATATAGGCCGTTGACCAAATGGCGGCAGTAGGGTCCCCATCCTTATTTTTCAGATGCGTTTCACCCGCAATCGCTTTATAATTGATATTCTTCCCATGAAAAGTCCCTTGATGGGAAGTTTCAAAAACTACCGGATCCGGGATCGGTTTTTCATTTTCCTGAGCGAATACTGATATATAACAAAGGAACAGCGCGAGGCTAGAATAGATTGCTTTCATAATGATTATTTTTAAAACCTTAAACTCGATAAATTCAATTCACACCAAGGTGCTTTCCCACTTATCACTTTTTACTATATCTCCACCTCCGCTTCAATTTCGACCAAATAACCTTTACCAACCAATTTGGCCTCTACCAAAGTGTTGGCAGGTTGAATATGGCCAAATCGCTGACCATGAGCTCTGGCTACAGGTTCCCAATCATTGATATTGTTTACAAAAATCCTCGTGCGTATCACATCCTCCAATTGACCGCCAAGGGAAACAATTGCCCCCTCTATTTTGTCCAGAACAAAATGTGCCTGTGCTTCAGGATCATTTCCTCCAATTAATCGATCCTTATGGGTGGCGGTGGTTCCAGATACAGATATTCTGTTTCCTTTTCTTACTGCCCGACAATAGCCTGCCATTGGTTCCCAAGGTGTACCACTGAAAACTTTGGTGCTTCCATTTGGTCCTACTATTGCCTCATGGGTTTTGGGCATTGTTTCCAAATGATGGCTCAAATCACCTGAAGCTGTCAAAAAAGGAGCTTTCCTGTATTCGTCTCCACAATCTCCGGGAATGGGAGACAATATTTTCTGAGCATTGTGGATAACTTTTAAATCTTCCGCATCTAACTCAAAATCAAATAGCCTGAGACTTTCATTTAGATGTGTACTTTGTCCTAATCTTGCGCCAATGATGATTCCTCCTACATAATCTTGATCCATAATGTATTTTGTGGCCACATTGGCAATAGATACCCTATGTTTTCTTGCAACCTTATCCAAAATTCGAAGCAGTTGCTGGAATTTTTCCCAACCACCAGCTGCATCAATGAATCTTTTGTACTTCATTTGTGACCAAGTGGCTCCATTTTTGGTATTGGGCTCTTCCTTTTCCAGCCATTTATTAGAAAGAAACCCACCGGTCAAAGTGCCAAAAGCCAATACTTTTACACCAAACTCCTTACAGACTTTTGCCATTTCCCCTCCTGCTCTCTGGTCTATGAGGGAATGCGATACCTGATTGCTTACGATCGGAATACCTGAAGTACAGGCTATGCGCAGATGTGCAGCATCGAAGTTGGTCAAACCCAAGTTTTTGATCAAACCTTCTTCTTTTAATTCATTTAGCCAAAATAACTGATCCAACCATATAGGATCCAGATAATTCCACGCATGGTATTGTAGTAATTCAAGACTTTCCGTCTGTAAACGCCGCAGTGAAAGTTCTACAGCGGCCCTAGTCGCTTCCTTGCTTGATTTTCCGGGTGTTGGAACCCATTTGGTAAGCATTTGGGCTTTTTCACCCAAAGTGTTTTTTTTCCGGAAAGTGCCGGCAATAATTTCAGCAGACCCATAATGATCGGCCATGTCGAAAGTACTCAGTCCGGCTTTGACATATGGCGCCATAAATTCTGATGTTATAACCGGGTCCAGAACCTTTCCGTCTTTCTCCATATCGGCTATCTGCCATAAACCTGTCAGCACACGGGAAATTTTTAATCCACCAGCCAGTTCGCTTTGAAGTTTTTTCATTTATCAGGGAAGTTTTTTGAACAAATTATCGGTATCTATGCCTGATTTCTTCATTTTTTTGTATTTGTAATAAAAGATCAGGGAGGCCAGAGCCATGACCAGAAGCCAGATAGGGGTGGAGTGAAAATACCAGGCACCAGCTTCTGTTTGAAGATCTTTCCAGGTATGGATAAATAAGAAAGCAAGCAAAACCAGGGCACCCATCCATCCTATAATTTTTCTCCCTAGTGCTGATGGAAAGATTTTTATTTCCTCGGAAAGCTTCGGATTTATTTTGGGAATACTGATCAATGTGATGCACATCAGCAAGAAGTTGACCATCATGGAGGTAACCATAATATCTATTCCCAAAAAGAAATCTCCTGCAAAATGACTTCCCAATATCCCAATGCTGGCCATCAACCCGCTCAAAATAACAGCTAAGTAGGGGGTATTGTACCTTTTATGTATTTTGGTAATACTTTTTGGAAAAATACCATCTTCTGCCCAAGCAAACATTAACCTGGAAACGGATAAAAGCATGGCAGGCAAATCGTTGATCAAAGCAATTGCCGCACCGGCCACAATAATAACGGTCAACCAGGAGGGTAATAAATAACCCAATAATCCTGGAGCGGTAATGTCTTTGTTCAGGGCCTCCTCTGCCACAAAGGACCAGGGCACTGTGCTGTAAACGGCCGCAGTAAAAAACAAGTAATACCCCCCAACAATTAATATGGTCAGACCAATTGCTAAGGGAAGCTTTTTTGTCGGGTCTTTGGCCTCACCGCCCGCCTGGGCAATACTGTCAAAACCAATAAAACTGGCAAATAGCAAGGCAGCAGCAGAAAGAAATGTAGGTAGGTGAAAAACGGCCTCAATATTTGGATCAATTATCCTATCTGTTTTTTCCTGAAGGGCAACAATAAAATCATTTTGCGAATAATTCAACCCTGCCACAATGACTACTGATCCCATCAAAAACATCAGGATCATCAGAGGAATGATGGTTTTTTCGTAAGATTTGGCACCCTTAATATTTATCCAGACGAAAAGCCATATCATGAAAAGTGCCAGTCCTACCCTTATGATCCCTATTTCCAGATTAGCGGCCATTTCAGGAAAGCCAAGGTTTTCCATAATATCCCTTAAAAAAGGTACGGTTACGTAAGCAACTACTCCAATGACGATTGATAAGCCAAACCATTGGGAAAAACTAGCTACAAATCCCAAATAAGGATTTAGCCCTCTACTTGCGTAGACATAACTTCCCCCTGCTCTTGGCATGGCTGTGGCCAACATGCTGTACGCCATCGCGGCAAGTAAAGCCGGGATTGCTGCAAAAACAAAAGCTGGCAAAACATAGGGACCAATTCCGGGCACATGCCTTTGGATCATGAAAGGAACCACATTGATGGATGCGCCCAACATGGAACAGACCCCTGTGGCGATAAGTCCCATCAGCCCTAATTGCCTGCTCAATGTCGTATTGCTCATCTTTTATTCAATTCAATGGAGCAAAATCTCACTATTTTTCATGATATCAAAACTCATTTTTTCGGGTTTGCCTTATTTGGGGATAAGCGTTAAAGAAAAAAACTTCATTCATGAAGCCCCAAGGTAGGTCTATTTTTCTTTTTAGGATTTAATTGTTTTTGAAAATAGATAATCACAGGTGTAAAAATGACTGTCGGCAATAGCCAGGCAATAAATACCGGATCGCTTTGCCAATTTTGAACCAAAAATGCCGTTACTGTGGCTATGAAAGCGCCCATCATCCTGCTGATATGCATTCTCAAAAACCAGACTTTGGGATAAGTTGACAATTTTGTTGAATTTTTGAGATCTCTTACCAACATACTCAAGAGGAACAATCCAAAAACTAAGAATACTATAGCAAATCCCCCGATCCTTCCCCATCCAATTTGCGTAAAGTACCAAGTAGGTACGATCAAGGTGATCAAACCAAGAACAACAAAGCAAAAATCAATTGGTCTGAATCTGGCCGGGGAGTTTTTTCTAAAAGTCAAAAACCTGACACCGGTTAAGGTCATATAGGTACTGAAGCCACCGATCATTAATAAAAACATGTTTCCTTTGGGAATGGCGATGCCGAAAGCTGTAAATCCTATCACAATCATGGACCAATAATATACGCTTCCACTTATATTATGTGTCGTCATTCCTTTTTTGGAGAAGATCGCGATTATTCCAGATAATAGAGCAAGTATGCCTGCGAAAATGTGGATAATTAAAAATGTTCGAAGAAAATTTTCCATGGGTTTTTTATTTCAAACTTAGCAACCATTGGATTATGAGGCAGAAAATAGGGCTGAGAGCACATTTTTAGGGGCGAATATCAAGCTGTTGATTCATCCATTCTGTGATGGCAGGGGCATATTTCCGTGATACAGGCACTGTCTCCACCGCATTTTCTAATTTCAAACGGTATCCTTGCGCGTTACCTTGGATATGCGATGCCTTGTGCATATTTACCATGTAGGAACGGTGGGTGCGCAAAATACCATGTGGATAAAATTCCTTTTCCAGGTTAGATAAGTTGTTTCGAATCAGCTTTTTATTAGGCTTAGTATTGACTACATAATTTACTTCTATGTAATTATCTGCTGCACTTATCCATAACAGTTGCTGTGGAGATAGGGAAAAGTTCTCTTCTTTATATTGAGAGGAAATGGTCAATTGGGCAGTTAAATTCTCCCTTGATTTGGACTGAAGGCTTGTATCCAGCGTTTGGGCTTCCCTTAGGTTTCTTTTGAGACTCTTTGTGTAATGAACAAAAATCAAGGTGACAATTGGAAAAATGCCTATCAAAACTGTGGCAAAAAACAAAAACAAAAAACCCATGATAGTTGGTCTAATGCCACCGATCCAAGAGGTATAATAGAAGTTTCCAATTGCGATCAATAGCAAAATGCTTAAGTTTTCAACAATTTCCTTGCCCGTCGTCCAGTCTTGTTCTCTGAAAAAATTTGGAAAAGCACGCATAATAACTTGCTGAAAAACCAAAATTGCAATAAAAGTGATTCCTCCATAAACACTGATCATCCAAGGTTTGTAAGAAGCAGGGATCTCCTCTAAGCCAAAAGGCTGGAAAATCAATAAAAATACGGCAATAAAGACTCCAATAGCAGATGCGAGCTTCAGGCTATCAATCCATGAAGCCAATTCAAATGGATAGGGTTGTTTAAAAAAATCCATCTTTTTCATCAATTGTAAACTTACAAAGAGTTTTTTCAAATTTTCATATTGATTGTGTGTGGGTTTTCAATTATAGATCTTGTATCCCTTATCCTGAACTTTAAATTTTGGAAATATTTGCTTATTTTTCGAACTAACTTAATTTAGAAATAAGCATTCTATACACGGATTGCTTCGTTTGGTACCTCAGCATTATGAAAGTTTCTTCGGAACAGCCTTTTCAGTTGATCTATTCTTTATTCAGCCATGAATATTTGGGCCTGCTTTTTGAATCTTTTGTCGTCCAATTAGATGAAAAGGGAAGGTTGTCTTTTGCCCATCAGAATATTTCAGCCATTAATGCTCCCGAATTTGCATCAGGGCTTGATGAAACAGACTATCAGCTTATCAAGTGGATGGATGAAATGCAGCAGGATGCCATCGTTAAGAAGTTTAATTCCAAAAAATTAAAGCCTAAAGAGTTCATTAGAAAGATTTACGATCCCAAAACAGAAAATAAAGCCATTCAGGAATTGATCGAAATCAAATTGGAAGGACTCAGGGCGAAAATTCTTGAAAATCTAAAGGGCAAAAAACTTTTTGAAATGGGTAACGATGGCAATCCCATTTGGAGGGAAATACAAATTATGCCTGAAAAAGCTTCCGTCCTTTTTCACTTTAGGAGGAATGAAGACAATACACACTATTTTCCAACCATCAAATATGCAGGAGAAAAACTGATTTGGCAGTATAAAAACGCCTATCTTATTTGTAATGAACCGGCTTGGCTGGTTGTCGATTACCAATTGTATAATTTTAAAAAAGGGGTAGACGGTAAAAAATTGCAGCCTTTTTTGAATAAAAAATTCATTGTCATTCCCAAAAAAGTAGAGGAACAATACTATAAAAAGTTTGTGACACAACTGGTTTCAGCTTTTGATGTATATGCAGTGGGTTTTGAAATCAATGTAGAAAAAAGCGAGCCCAAACCTATCCTTTCTCTTAGTGATTTGCAGGCAAACCCTAAAACTGATCTTTTTGGCAATCCTATTGAGGAAGAAGAGGAGGAAAAAATCGTCTTTGATCTTCATTTTCAGTATGGCCCCTATATTTTCCGTTCTGAAGATCACAGGCAAAACAATGTTGAATTAGAAAAAATTGAAGACAATTATATTTTTCACAAAGTTATTAGAGATCCTGAAAAGGAGAAGTTCTACGGGAACTTTCTTAAAGATCTGGGATTGCCTATAAAGTCGAGCCGGTTTACAATTTCCAAGTCCAAAGCCTTTGGTTGGATCAATAACCACCGGGAACAGCTAGAGGAAATAGGTATTTCCATTCAACAGGCGCATCATTTAAAAGGGAAAAAGTATTTTATTGGAAAAGCGCATATAGCAATAGAGGTAAAAGAAAATATAGATTGGTTTGATGTACATGCTGTCATCAAATTTGGACCTTATGAGATATCTTTTCAAAAGCTCAGAAAGCTTCTGATGCAGGGAAAATCCGAATTTGAATTGCCAAATGGGGAATTGGCGGTTATTCCACATGCCTGGTTTGTCAATTATTCTGAAATTTTTGCCTTTTTGGAGGAGCAGCAGGAGAACAAAGAAGAGGTACTGGTGCTTAAAAAGCACCACATAGCCCTTGCCCAGGAAATGCAGCAAGGCAATTTGTTGCAATTGACTTTAAGCAGAAAACTCGAAAAGTTAAAAGATTTTGGGCAGATTGAGGATTATGATTTACCATCAACGTTTAA
>NZ_SLAP01000023.1 GCF_007126775.1 Cecembia sp.
AAAAATTTTGTTTAATTCCTGTTTGGGAATACCTATCCCATTGTCCCGAAAAAGTACCTTTGCCTGATTATTTTCCAAGCTGATGGAAATGGTGCATTTGTGGTTCTTGGAAAACTTGCAGGCATTGCTCATGAGATTGGAAAAAGCGATGGATAGAAGGTAAGCATTTCCTTCTACGGTTACTTCCTCTTCTTCGGAATTTTCCGCAAAATCCAGTTCGACTTTATATTCTGGATTGCTTTTCTGCAATTCAGTACTGGCATCAAGTAAAACTTCATCCACCCGGATTGGCTTGAAATTAACCTCAGATCGGTCATAGTTGGCTTTGGCAAAATCCAGTAGGGTACTGAGTAGTTTTGCCATCCCATGTCCATCTGCCAAAACATTTTCTAAAGTCTCCTGGTATTCTTCCAGATTCCTTTCTCTTTGAAGTGCCCACTCAAGTTCTGTGATGATGGCAGTCAAAGGTGTGCGCAGTTCATGTGACACATAAGAAACAAATTGCTTTTGGGATTCGAAGGATTTCTCCAGCCGCTCCAATAGTCTGTTGATGGTATGGGCCAATTGCTTTAACTCATCTTGTTCTTCTCCTTCTCCCAACCGGAGGTGCAGATTGGAAGCGGAAATCATTTCTGCCTCCATAATCATCTCCGTCACCGGACGTATTATTTTCTTGGCAAAATACCTTCCCAGAAATACAATGAAGAGGACTCCAAAAAATAAAACAATGATGATTGTATCCCGGATATTTTCCAGTTTGCTATACCCATAGGCATCATAAGCAGCAGCGGTTACGAAAAAGGGTTTTCCTCTGTACTCATAGACAAATCCCAATACTTGCCAGCCTTCCTGAATAAATTGCATGGATTTATTTTCCCTGATTTCCTTAAACATTTCAGGAGTTTCCTTGACAAAATCAATTTCGACTGCATCATGATAGACCAATTGCTCTTCCCCGTCATAAATCGCCACCTCCACCTCATATAGAATTTCCCTGTTTTCCCGATAAATGGTTTGAAGGGTTATGGCATCAAGTTCTGTCTCTAATAACAAGTTGATTTTGGTAATGGCTTCTTTTTCCAATATAGTATAGAACTCATTAAGCCGGTTTTTATAAGCTGATAAATAGACAAAGCCCATGAACAGCACCAACACCGAAATGGTGAGCAAAGTAAACCATAAAGTGATGCGCTTCTGGATACTCATTGTTTTTGTAGGACAAATCCCATACCTGTACGGGTGTGGATAAGCTGGAAACCAAAAGGTTTATCAACTTTTTTTCTCAGGTAATTGATGTAAACATCAATGAAATTGGTGCCAGTATCAAAATCCAGGCTCCATACTTTTTTGGCAATCTCTTCCCTTGAAAGGACCCGCTCCGGGTTCTTTACCAAATAAGCCAATAGCTTATATTCTTTTGGTGTCAACTGCAGTTCTATCCCTTGTCGCCATGCTTTTTTCTGAAAAGTATCAACCGATAGGTCAGCATAGGTGATGATGGCCGAATTGGGCCTTTGAGAATCGGACCCTACTCTTTTTAAAAGGGTTTTGATCCGTGCATGCAATTCTCTAAAATCAAATGGTTTGACCAGATAATCGTCTGCCCCAGCATCAAAACCCTCCAGTTTATCATCGGTAGTGCCCAAAGCCGTCAACATGATAATGGGGGCTTTGCTTCCAATTTTTCGGATCGCCTTACAAAAATCTAAACCATTCATTTTTGGAAGGATAAGATCGGTAATGATCAGATCGAAATGATCATTGTCAAAAAGCTTTAGGGCCATTTCTCCGTCATATACAGGCGAGACTTCAAAGCCTTTTTCTTCCAAGCCTTTTTTTATAAGCTTGGATAAACGCTCATCATCTTCAATTAGCAGAATTTTATTTCCCTCAGCTGGCATGATAAAACCTTTTCAGGTGAGTTGGTGGATAATAGTTGCTTGATCCGGCCATTTTTCCAAGAGCTCCTTTGCAGTGAATAACTTGAAATCCTTGAAATCAAACCCCGGTGCCACTACGCAAGAAACCAAACTATAACTGTCTTCTTGGTCTACCGTAGATCCAAAAACAACGCCTGATTTGACCAATTGATATGGAAGGTGACCTTTTTGGTCTGATGGACCAACCAGTAGTTTTTCATAACCCATGTCCGAAAGGACATGAACCGTCAAGGGACTGCCTTCATGATAAAACCACATCTCATCACTTTTGATCTGATGGAATTTGGAGAAATTGGCTGAAGTGAGCAAGAAATAGATACAGGTCATCAGGCTGCGGCTGCCCTGGTCAGTCACTACCTGCCATTCTGATCGGTAGGTCTCTGCATAGTAACCTCCTTCCGGGTGTGCCTTCAGCTGAAGCTGATCGATCAATTCCTTAATCCGCTTTTTCACTTGTCGTATATTGCTATGATTTTATCCACAATTCGCTCGGCAGTTTTTCCATCCCACATGGGTATGCCTTCGTAACTTTTCCACTGATTATTCATCAGTTTTTCTAAATAAGGGGGCAAGTTTTTGGGATCTGTACCCACTAATTCATTTGTGCCCAATTCAATTGTTTCAGGTCTTTCTGTGTTATCCCTTAGGGTAATGCATGGGACATTCATCACCGAGGCTTCTTCTGTAATACCCCCAGAATCCGTAATGACTCCTTTGGCATTTTTCACCAAATAGTTGAATTCCAAATAGGAAAGGGGATCTGTCATGTGTAGGTTAGGGTCACTGATACCCAGGTTTTGCAGATTTTTGGCGGTTCTAGGGTGTACTGGAAAAATGACCGGAAGTCCTTTGGTCCCTTTCATGATGGCATCAATCATTTCTTTGAGTTTTTCCTCCTGATCCACGTTGGCCGGTCTGTGCATGGTCATTACAAAATAGGACTGCGATTGGAGTTGGTCAAACAATTCCCCTTCAGGTTTTTGAAAGCGAGACATATTGGCCACCAAAGTATCAATCATGGTATTCCCTACAAAGTGTATGCAGGACTCAGGGAATCCGAGTTTTCTCAGGTTATTGTTTGCAATTTCTGAGGTAGTAAAGAAATGGTCGGTGATACTGTCTGTGACCATTCTGTTGATTTCCTCAGGCATACTCAAATCTCCTGAGCGAATACCACCTTCGACGTGTGCCACATCGATTACTAATTTTTTTGCTGTGATGGAACATGCCAAAGTAGAGGTAACATCCCCTACCACTATCACCAAGTCTGGTCTGTGGGCCATCAGTTCTTTTTCAAAAGCCACCATAATGGCGGCAGTCTGTTCTGCCTGTGTTCCACCTCCTCCTCCAAGGTTGGCATCAGGCTCCGGGATATTCAATTGTTCGAAAAAGTCTCCGGACATTTTTTTGTCATAATGTTGTCCTGTGTGCACCAAGCGGTATGAAATATCTGCCCCTTCATTCATTTTTGCCTGTATGGCATGGATTATCGGAGCTATTTTCATAAAATTTGGCCTTGCCCCCGCCACCAAGGTAACATTTGTCATAAGTTTAAGTTTAAAATCAATGCAATTTAAGGAATACCCATTCCTCTGACAATCAAAATCAAAAAGAGACTTAAATATGCTTCGTTTAAAAGCGGGAAAACCACCAAGATTTTATTTATTTGTAATCTTTAGGTAGTTTTGACCGGTTATAATTCTTAGTACCAACCATTTCAATAGCATGCTTTTCAAAAGATTTGACAGTTTAACTCTCTTTTTGATTTGTTTATGTCTTGTCTTTCTTCATTCATCCTGTCAGGACCGTTTGGAAAGTCAACAAATTGTCTATTCCAATAATTTTGGCCAGTTGGACCTGAGGAATTTTGAAAATGGGAGATTGTTTATATTTCAAGGGGATACGTTACTTGGTTTTTATAATAACGAGGAAGTTTCTGTAACCATTCCCGACCTCCCTGGTCATAATGTACTAAAAATTGAAGTTGATTTATGGATTCATGACAGTTGGGATGGAAACCCTGATGATGGTGTCAATGGGCCGGATTTTTGGTTTATGAAAATAGATGAAGAGGAAGTATTAAGGACTACTTTCTCCAATACCCCTTGTATGCCCACCTTTTGTTTGAGGCAATCTTATCCACAAGACTATTTCAGACAAAACGACCCCAAATCTGGGGCGGTTCAGACCAATTTACCGGGATTATGTCTATTTGGAGCATTTCAAAATTATACCACGCGTTACAGGATCAGTAGAATGGTTTCGCATAACACCGGCAGTGTTAAAATTACATTGGGCGATGAATTGCTTCAGACCAACAGTCCTGATCCTATTTGCGATGAGAGTTGGTCTGTGGGAAAAATAGAAGTTACAACAATGGTGGTTATTTAGGCGGTGGACTGATGAAGATAAAAATAAAGCTAAATCTAGTATTTCTGACACTGCTGCTAGCAGTAGCACTTCAAGAGGTATTGTGGGCGCAAACCGTACCGCTGAATACGCCTGTTTTGGAAGAATACATGCGCAGGATGCAGCTTTTGGGAAGGCTGGACGATAAATCTTCCATGACCATTAGGCCTTTGTATCCTGTTTATGCTTTTGAAAGAAAAAATGGTCTGGACCTGGATAATACCTTTACCGATATTGACCAGTCTAAGGTCCATCATTATTTCGATAAAAAGAGGGATGGCCTGATAATGGCCATGCCGGTTACCTTACGCACACAATACAATTCGGATTACGCTTTTGGACTTAATAATGGAGCCATGATTCCCAATAGTGGTTTTCAACAGCTCGTCAGTGCTGGATTGTTTTTCAAAGAGGGTAAATTTAGTATTCAATTGCAACCTGAAATACTTCTTGCACAAAACAGGGATTACCTCGGTTTTCCAATTGAGCATCAATCCACTATTCTCTTCTACTATGAGCACATGAACCGGATTGATATGCCAGAGCGTTTTGGGGCTGGGCCTTATAATCGTTTACTGCCCGGCCAGTCCAGTATTCGCTTCAATCCGGGTAATTTTTC
>NZ_SLAP01000113.1 GCF_007126775.1 Cecembia sp.
ATAATTACCAATTCATTAAGTCTATCTCCAAAGTGCTTGTCCCATTTTGATTCTATATACTCCTGGTTTTCCACATAAGAAGGATAATACATTCTTTCTTTAAAAGACATACTTGCCCACCAGACACCTATTGGTTCGGCTTTTAAGGATCCTCCGGCCTGAGACCAAGACATCGCCTGGTCCTTTCTTGAAGCTATGTAAAATAATCCCTTGCTACGGATGATACCAGCAGGCCAGTTTTCGCTGATATAAGCCCAAAATCGCTGTGGATGAAAGGGTTTTTTATTTCTGAATACAAAAGAAGAAATACCATACTCCTCGGTTTCAGGTGTATGCTGCTCTTTTTCCAATTCTGCTTGCCAACCTGCTGAATTAGAAGCCTTCTCAAAATCAAAAAGGCCTGTATTTAAAATCTCACGGGAATTGATTTTGCTTTGGGAAGTAACCATGACTTTGGCTTCAGGATTCAGCTTTTGAATGATTGCTGATAGCTCCTTAAGGGTTTCCTGGGGGACCAAATCCGCCTTATTGATCAAAATCACATTGGCAAACTCAATCTGATCGGTAAGCAAATTGACAATAGATCGCTGATCTTCGGGATCATCATTTAAGTTTTTTGAATGTACCGTATCTGCCGATCCAAAATCCTTGTAAAAATTAAAAGCATCCACTACGGTAACCAAAGTATCTAGACGACTGAATCTTGAAAGATCGATGCCCTTTTCCTCATCTACAAAACTGAAGGTCTGAGCTACTGGAAGTGGTTCAGAAATACCTGTACTCTCTATTAACAAATAATCAAAGCGGTCTTCCTTGGCAAGTCTCTCAACTTCAAGCATTAAATCCTCTCTCAAGGTACAGCAAATACAGCCATTGCTCATTTCTACCAATTTTTCCTCTGTTCGGGAAAGGGTATTTTCCTGTCGTACCAACTGTGCGTCCACGTTGACTTCACTCATATCATTGACAATCACAGCAACCTTCAATCCCTCCTTATTATGAAGCACATGATTTAGAAGTGTGGTTTTGCCAGCACCCAAAAACCCACTGAGTACTGTTACCGGTAGCTTTTTTTTCATTTATTTATCAAGAATTAACTCCGCATCATATAAGATGAAATTGAGTTCGTCAATATCATCTTCGTTCAATTTCAACCTTCCACGGATTTTTACAATTTCATCCATCTTTACCCTTCGGCCGGGCTTCTTCTTCAAATAACCTACAACGATACTTTCAGGGCCAGCTCCTCCACAAAAAAAACACTCTGCATTGGGGAATTTTGACACCACCGCAATTTCAGAATTGTTCATATCCAGTGGAATATAAAAACCGGATAGCGTAACTAATTTGCCTTCAAATGCCTTCAACTCTTCTGGAAATTTGGGATATAAAAAATACATGCCAAACTCCCTGTTCAGCTTTTCAACAAACCTGGTTTTGGCAAATAAAGCCCACATATTATCTTCTCTGGCAACAAAAGAACTCGCTAGAATCAGTATTGTGAGGCAACCAATTGTTATTTTTCTCATCATTATTTTAAATAAGCGACAAGACTCCGGAATGAATTCCGGAGTCTATTGTCAACCATCATCATTCAATTGAAGAGAACACTATATGAATGAGATAGTTCAAATGTAATTATAATTTCAATATATATGCAACATTATTGCAAAAATAAATTCTGCTTACTTTCTCTTCTTGTATATATTTAAAACATGAAACTCCCTGAAACCTTGTATCCGCTTCCGGAAACTTTAAAACAAGTAGGAAAAAAATCAGCCTTTGTAGCAATTTCCCGACTGCTATTGTTTTTTTTGATGCTTGCCTTCTTGATCATTGGGCTAAGTGACAATAAGCTATTTCTTTTGCCTCTCCCGGTATTGGTACTGATTTTTGTGGCTTTGATCAACCGTTTTAATTATTACAAAGACCTGAAAGCATTTATCCATGAGCTACAGGCTATGGAAACCGAAGAAGCGGAGAGAAAAAAAAGAGCACTTAAAAACTTTGATCCAGGAATAGAATTTATGGAGAAAAATCATCCATTTTGTAATGATTTGGATCTTTTTGGCTCTCATTCATTATTCCAACTTTTGAATCATACAGTATCCGCTTCTGGAAGGAAATTATTGGCAGGTAGCATGAAAGCACAGATTGACCCTGAAAAGGCCTGCAAGAATTATTCTGCCATCGAGGAACTTCGGGAAAAAACCTTGCTGATCCAGCATTTTCAGGCCATTGGGAGGGCCTTCTTAAAGGAAGAAAAAGACAAGTCCAGATTTTACAATTGGCTCAAAGAACCTGAAAAATGGCATATTACTTATTTTTTATTTATTTGGATTGGTCCAATTGGCGGTGTCAGCCTTCTATTGGCAGCTTTACTAGGCTGGTTGCCGAGTGCATGGATGGGACTTTGGATACTTATTGGAATGGCTATCCTTTCTTTGATATATAAGGCCTTAAATACTGCTTCTAAAATTTGGCCCGGTGATGGCGACATTAAAACTTTCCGCATTTGGGCGCAATTTTTGGAGAAAACTGCATTCAAAGACCCCCTGCTTACTAAATTAAATACCCATTTTGCGGATGCCCAATTCTCCAAGGGACTGCATTCTTTGGAACAAATATCTTTCTTGGTTCAAAACCGACTTAACTTGGTATATATCATTTTGAACCTATTTTTTTGGCTGGACTTTTTCCTGCTTTGGCGATTAAGGCGCTGGAAAAGAGATTTTGGAACAGACCTCTCGGAAATTGAAAAAATCTTTGATCAATGGCAGGTTTACATCTCACTTGCAGCATTTTCAAACAGTTCGGGGCTTCAGGGTAAAATCAACTGGACTACCAATCCTCAATTTGAATGCAAAAATATAAAACACCCCTTGCTGAAAATTGATCAGGCCATAGGCAATGATTTTAACATGAAAGAACTAGAAAAAACTGTTCTCTTGACAGGAGCGAATATGTCTGGGAAAACCACATTTATGCGGACTTTGGGCATCAATTTGGTATTGGTAAATCTTGGTTTAAGACCCTTTGCAGAATCTTTATCAATCGGCAATTTTCAATTGTATACTTCCATGCGCAACACAGACAATCTCGGGGAAAGTGTCAGTTCATTTTATGCGGAACTTTTTAGAATCAAACAGATAATTGAAGCAGCTGAAAAAGGAGAGCGGATCTTTTTCCTCATGGATGAAATCCTCAAAGGGACCAATACCAAGGACCGGATCCTTGGAAGTGAGGCACTGATTAGTCAATTGGCATCAAAGCAGACCAAAGGCATCATTTCCACCCATGACATCGAACTCAGTGACCTGGAAAAAAGTCTTCCATACCTGGTCAATTACAGTTTTCACAGTGAAATTGCTGACAGTGAAATTTTGTTTGACTACAAGCTTAAGCAAGGTCCTTGCCCAAGTTTCAATGCGTACAAACTCATGCAGTTGATGGGTGTAAGGTTTGAATAACTATTGTCTTTGGCACAGTCCTTGCATTAAAATTTGATGAAAATCAATACTTTAACCCAACCCAAAAGCCATGAGTTCTTTATTATATTTGATAGCCTTAATTTTAATCATAGGTTGGATTTTTGGATTCTTCGTTTACAGCGTGGGCGGATTGATCCATATATTGCTGGTGCTTGCCATCATTTCTGTCTTATTGAGATTGATCGGAGGACGGGCAGTCTAGCTTAAAAACCGTTTGATTATAATTAGTTTGAAGCCCTTGCAAAAGGGTTTTTTCTATTTTTTCTCAAAGTTTCTTCAAGCTGTATTTTTATCTTACTTTTGGACAAACAAAGTGCATTGCCGTGCAAAACAATTACCAACAAAAAATCCTAGGTATTTTAGGAGGTGGCCAACTTGGACGCATGCTAATACAGTCTGCTATAAGTTACAATATCGATATTCATATCTTGGATCCGGATAGCAATGCACCTTGCAAATCCATTTGTCAAAAATTTACCCAAGGTAGTCTTGCTGACTTTGAAACGGTATATGCATTTGGCAAAGACTGCGACATCATCACCATTGAAATAGAAAACGTAAACACTGAGGCGCTGGAAAAGCTGCAGGAAGAAGGTAAGGAGGTTTTTCCACAGCCACATTTGATCCGTTTGATACAGGATAAAAGACTTCAAAAAACCTTCTACAAAGAAAATAGTATTCCCACCGCACCTTTTGTGCTTACAGAGAATAAACAAGCGGTAATCAATCAGACTGCATTTCTTCCGGCAGTCAACAAACTTGGTAGGGAAGGATATGACGGAAGGGGAGTACAAATCCTTCGGAAGGAAGAAGACTTGGAGAATGCATTTGATAAGCCTGGTCTTTTGGAGAAGCTGATAGATTTTGATAAAGAAATTGCAGTCATAGTCGCCAAAAACAAAAGGGGTGACATCATCAGCTATCCGTCTGTAGAATGCGCTTTTCATCCCACTGCCAATCTGGTAGAGTTTCTATTTGCGCCTGCTGAAATACCGGTCGAAGTGGAAAACAAAGCACAGGAGATCGCCAAAAGCGTAATCCAAAAGCTGGATCTAGTTGGTATTTTGGCAGTGGAATTATTTGTAACCAAAGCCGGAGAGATTCTTGTCAATGAAATCGCTCCAAGACCCCACAATTCAGGTCATCATAGCATTGAGGCCAACATTACCTCTCAATTTGAGCAACATTTAAGGGCGGTTTTGAATATGCCTTTGGGCAATACCACATTAAGGAGCCCTGCTGCTATGGTCAATTTATTGGGAGAAGATGGGTATCAAGGAGAAGTCTATGTGGAAGGAATGGATGAAGCCTTGAAGCAAAAAGGGGTTTATATCCATCTTTATGGAAAGAAAATAACAAAGCCTTTCAGAAAAATGGGACATGTTACCATTTTGGATGAGGACTTGGAAAACCTGAAAGAAAGGGCACAAGAAATAAAAAACATGATCAAAATTAAAGCCTGAAGCGCATGAGCATACAAGTTGGAATAATTATGGGCAGCCAATCGGACTTACCCATTATGTCAGAAGCCGCTATCATATTGGAGGAAATGGGGGTAGCGTTTGAACTTACGGTAGTCTCTGCACACCGCACACCCCAAAGAATGATTGATTATGCTCAAACTGCCAGGGAAAGAGGAATTAAAGTAATCATTGCAGGTGCAGGTGGAGCGGCACATTTACCTGGTATGGTGGCATCCATGACCTCATTACCTGTAATTGGAGTGCCAATCAAATCATCCAATTCAATAGATGGATGGGATAGTATTTTGTCCATTTTGCAAATGCCTGGAGGAATTCCAGTAGCCACTGTGGCCCTCAATGGAGCAAAAAATGCAGGAATACTTGCTGCTTCCATAATCGGTTCTTTTGACGCTGAAGTGGGCATTAAAATGGATCAATATAAGGAGGCGCTAAAGGAAAAAGTGGAGAAATCTGCTGCTGCAATTGAAACAAAAGGCTGGCGCTCATCGTTAGGCAATTAGACATTGATAGAAGGTTTACTAGATTGATTGAAGAGCGGGTCCCAAAAGATCCGCTTTTCCTTTTCCAAAACCATAAGAAATGGATCTAAAAAAAAATGTACGATTCAAATTGGGCTCAGAAAATTGGGAAATGCCCCTGGGAATTTTATTACTTTTGATAGGAATAGCTCTGATTTTAATGATCGTAGGAGCCTATCTGGGCTTTATGTTTGGGGAAAGACAGTTTGGAGCAACACCATAAAAAAACCCTGACCTCAAAAAGATCAGGGAAGCCTTTAAAATGGTAGGATGTCCTCTGCGTTTTCATCTGAAAAACTGCTAACATCTGGCATATTATCAGTTGAACTGACCTGTGCTGTTCCCGATCCGGCAGATCCTGACTTTTCTATTTTCCAGGCTTTTACATCTGTATACCAACGGCCATTATACTCCCTGCTCTCTATATCGATGAAAGCATTTACCTGATCGCCCTGTTTTACGGCAAACTGATCTATACCATCACCCCAAACCACTAAACATACTTTCTTAGGATAATTTCCTTCAGTTTCCAATATATATTCCTGCTTTCTCCATTGACCATTCCTACCTGTTCCATTGATTTCAGGCATCACCTGAACTATTTTTCCGCTGATTTCCATAACACATTTTTATCTTCAAAAACGAAGGTAATAAATTGCCAAGAAAATGCCTTATCATTAAGCTTCTAATAATAATGGCATGAATTTTTCTTTGATTGTAAGACACTTGGCACAATAAATGCAGATAATTTCGTTGATTTCTTACCTTATTTTTTGTTTTATATCTACTTGAAAACACCCTTTATAACCAAATTTTATTTTATAAAAAAAAGCTTTTGTGCAATTAGTTTTCAATAAAATTAACTATCTCCACAATTTTTATAAAAAAATCAAATTGTTTTTTGCATGTATGTTTTGGATTGAATACATTTGATCATAAGTAATTTTATTGTTTCACCCCTATTTCTATACTATGGCATAAACCTCTACGTTATTTAACAGTCTATTAGTATGAGTAAAAAGTTAGGTCCTAGAGACGCTGAACTGATTTCACAGTACAGAAGCGGCAATGAAGCTGCATTTGAAACTTTGGTAGACAGGTATAAATCAAGGGTTTATACTACAATCTATCTGATCGTAAAAGATCAAGGCGTAGCGGAAGATTTGCTTCAGGATGTTTTCATCAAAGTAATTCATAAGCTAAGTGCCGATGGATATAACGAAGAGGGGAAATTTCAGCCATGGTTGATGCGGATTGCGCATAATCTCGCCATTGATCATTTTAGAAAATCCAAACGTTATCCCACCATAGTAATGGAGGATGGCGCCAATCTTTTCAATACCCTTAGGTTTTCCGAAAATACCGTTGAAGATCAGAAAATCAAGGAAGATACCCTTGAACTGGTTAGAAAACTGATTGATGAATTGCCTGAAACGCAAAAACAAGTGCTGATTATGCGGCATTATATGGACCTGAGTTTTCAGGAAATTGCGGAACAGACTGGGGTCAGTATCAACACTGCATTGGGTAGGATGCGATATGCACTTATCAATATGAGAAAAAAGATGAAACAACTAAATTTTGCCTATGACAAAACCATTTACCCCAAATGACCTGGTAAGATACATCTATCAGGAAATGAGTGAGGGTGAGAATGAAAAACTAGTGCAGGCCTTGCGCGAAGATGGTACTTTGATGCAAGAATACCTCGAATTGCTGAGCACAATCGATCAATTGGATCAACTCATTCTACAACCTTCCGAAAAAGTAGTAAAGGGCATAATCAAAAAAGCCAATTCTACAGGACTCGAAAAAATCAAATCGTTTTAGAATAACGGTGAGCCTGAAAGTAAATCTTTCAGGTTTTTTTTATAAATGCCCGTTAATAAAATCCTCTATCTTTTGAATCAGTGCTTTATTGATCTCCTGAGTAAACCCATGACCCTGTCCAGGATAAACCTCAAAAAGAAAAGGAATATTATTTTCTATTAATTTTTCTTGCAACAAAAAACTCTGTGCAATGGGTACCACATCATCTTTATCCCCATGAAAAAAAGCAGTGGGAACTGCGTCAGGACCTATGAAATTTATTGGAGATGATGCCAAATACCGCTCACGGTCCGACTTTGGATCTCCTACCATTCTGGCCAATAAAAAATCTATAAGGAAATTGCCATCAGCCAAAGTCAACATATCGGTGGGTGGGAAAAGTGCAGCGACTAACTTCACCAGGCCATCATTGTTTTTGTAGCTGTGCAACAAACTCAAATGACCTCCGGCACTGCCCCCTGCAAGTACCACCTGTTCAGAGACATTCCATTCTTTTAGCTTTGATTTTATAGTTTGCAAAGCTTTTTGGATATCTTCTTCCTGATTCGGGAAACGGTTCAATCCACTGGCAATATCAAATAGCCTATAATTCAGAGAAATGTAAGCATAATCATTTTGAACCGCCTCAAACCAAGGTTTGAAGTCCCTAAACTCCCCTTTATCTCCATCAACCCAGGCCCCTCCATGGATCCAGATAAGTACCTTGGTGTTTTCTGCTGTCCGGTTTGCGGGGAGATAAACATCCATTTTCTGTCGCTGATGGCTCCCATAAGGCAAGTCCAAAAGTTCCAAAGGAACATTTGGGTCAAGAAAAAGATCCGGACCTGGATCGTCATGACAAGAAAAAATAAAAATAAAGCCCACAAAAATCAGTACTTTCCATAGAAGAATTCTTTTCATAAAATACATTGATTTTAATGGCTTCATACAATATTGGGCAAACGTTCCCATTAAATACTTGTTATAAATGATCAAGGTAAACATTTAAATCTTTAAAATTGTAAGAAACAAGGCTTCAATAATCATGCTCAAAAAAGAACGCTACGCTGCTTTTATCGATCATTTTTCTACCAAAATGCCTGTAGCAGAGACCGAACTGTCATACGGGAACCCCTTCCAATTACTGGTTGCAGTAGTACTTTCCGCTCAATGCACAGACAAAAGGGTCAATATGCAAACACCCGCTATTTTCAGGGATTTCCCTACACCTGAGCATTTGGCAGCATCTAATTTTGATGAATTGTTTCCATACATTAAATCCATTTCCTACCCCAACAACAAAACCAGGCACCTCCTTGGTTTGGGGAAGAAACTCGTTGAAGATTTCAACAGTGAGGTCCCATCTACAGTAGAAGAACTGATCAAACTTCCTGGAGTTGGCAGGAAAACCGCCAATGTAATCACCTCAGTGGTTTGGAACCAGCCCAATATGGCTGTAGATACGCATGTCTTTAGGGTATCCAAAAGGTTGGGACTAGTTCCTCAAAACTCCAAAACCCCATTGGAAGTAGAAAAGCAACTGGTAAAACATCTCCCCAAAAAACACATACATATTGCGCATCACTGGCTCATTCTTCATGGAAGGTATGTTTGCCTCGCCCGAAAACCAAAGTGCATGGAATGTTCCATTACCCATTTTTGCAGGCATTTCGAAAAGAATAAAGCAAAGATCATCGAAGAAGCAAATACTACACCGCTTACCAAACCTTGACATGTGCGGCATTAATGTAATCATAGGCTCCAATCAGGAAAAACAGATCGATCTGATGATGAAGGCTACCATGCATCGGGGTCCGGATCATTCGTCCTCCTGTAAAGTCAAAGAAGGGCTATACTTTGCCGGCAACCGCTTGAAAATTCTTGACCTTGGGCCAGCTTCCAATCAACCCCTTTGGACCAAAGAGAGAGATGCCGTTTTGGTTTGGAACGGAGCCCTTTACAATTACCAGGATTTAAGAAATGAACTCCTTGTTCTGGGTTATAAGTTTTTTAGTAACTCAGACTCGGAGGTGTTATTGTATTGGCTGAAACATTTTGGAACTGAAGGCATCTACGCCCTGAAAGGTATGTTTGCTCTTGCTTTTACCAACTTGAAGTCAAACCAAATGATTACCGCAAGAGATCCATCAGGAGAAAAACCGCTTTATTTTTCCCATAAAAATGGCAATTGGTATTTTTCTTCCGAAGCGAAAGCCATCCAAAAAGTATTGTCAGAGTCAGTAAAAATCAATTCAGAACAATTCTCATATTATTATTATTTGAGGCATACCCATCCTCAACAAAGCTTTTATAAGGACATCCTGCAGTTCCCTATAGGGACATGTTGGTCTTTCAACCTGAATAGTGGAGAAAAAAAAAGTTTCACATGGCTACCTAAAGCCAATTTGAAAAGAAAGGCTAATGCTGGGATTTTTCAGGAACTGCTCAAGGATGCAGTACTTAAAAATTTCCATGTAGAGAGGCCAGTAGGCTTGATGCTATCAGGTGGTGCTGATTCAAGCCTAATCTATTCCTTATGGTATGAAGA
This sequence comes from Cecembia sp., assembly GCF_007126775.1. Classification (GTDB taxonomy): domain Bacteria; phylum Bacteroidota; class Bacteroidia; order Cytophagales; family Cyclobacteriaceae; genus Cecembia. The sequence continues at coordinate 9,851 of NZ_SLAP01000113.1, forward strand.
AACAGGAGAACCACTTCCTGCCTATACCATTACTTATCCTAAGGAAATACAGTACAAATATGCTGACCCAGGTTTTGTCAGGCAGTTAGCAAAACGCTACCCCATGCTTAACCGCCCTGTAGAAATAACATTGGAGAAAGTTAAAGCTAATTGGGACGCTTATATCAAAAGTATGGACCAACCTGTTGGTGACAGCGCAGGCTTTTTGACCTGGATATTGGCAAAAGAGGCATCAGCAGACATCAAAGTATTGATTTCAGGTGCAGGAGCAGATGAGCTTTTTGGAGGATATAACCGGCATATTGCCTTTTCGAAATACCTCGAAAAACCCAGATTCTGGGAAAAGCTCAAACAAATGGGGCTGGGTAACATCCTCCCATCGAATGCATCAAAGTTTCTGAACAGCATTGAAAAAAATCCTCATGATACATTTATTCAAATGGCTGCTTTGGAAAAAATCCCCGGTAAATTGCTTTTGGAACTGGGCAATTACTATCCAAAAAGTGAGGGCGACCTGAAAAATGCCCTTGAATGGGATAGAACTTGGTATTTGGTCAATGATATTCTCAAAATCCACGACAATACCTGCATGGCACACGGTGTAGAGGGACGGGCACCTTATTTGGACAGCGAACTGATTGCTTTAAGCCAAGAGATGAGCGAAACAGAACACCGTGATCAATTGGGAAAAAAATGGATAAAATCAGCCCTACAAAAAAGGGGATTAGGAGCCATATCAAAAAGGAAGAAACTGGGATTTGGTCTTCCTCTGGCCGAATGGATGCAAGAAAAAGATTTCAGCAGCTGGATTTTTGGCACCATTCAAAACATGGAGAAAGAATGGGGTTCTCATTTCCCAACCGAAATGCGTAACTTAGCTTTGAATCCAGGAAAAGCTAAAGGAAGGCAATTCCTACAGGTTTGGAATCTTTTTTTATTGGCATCCTGGTTGAAGCAGCATTAAATATGAGAATCATTTACATTCACCAATATTTTTTGACTCCCGAGGAAGGGGGAGCTACCCGTTCTTACTATTTGGCCAAAGGCTTGGTAGAAAACGGAGTAGAAGTAGAAGTAGTGACAGCCCACAATACTACCTATTATGATTTAAAAATAATAGATGACATCAAAGTACACTACCTTCCTGTGAAATATGACCAGCGTTTTGGTTTTTTCAAACGCATTTGGGCATTTTATAGATTTGTAATTGAAGCCAAAAAATGGATAATTAAACTTCCAAGGCCCGACCTCCTGTACATCACCTCCACCCCATTGAGTACAGGTTGGATAGGGCTGTGGGCCAAGAAAAAATTTGCCTTGCCCTACATTTTTGAAGTGAGGGATCTCTGGCCAGATGCACCCATTCAGGTGGGTGCTATCCGTAATCCCATTTTGAAGAAACTTTTATATGCATTCGAGAAAAAAATCTACAGAAGGGCGTTGAAAGTGATAGCCTTATCTCCTGGAATAGCAGAAAGTATCCGCACAAAATGCCCTGGATGTGAACTCCACATAGTTCCCAATTTTGCAGATGGCGATGTTTTTACAAAAGCGGAGAAATCCCTCCCGCTACTCAATAAATACAACTTGCAGGACAAACTAACAATTACCTATTCTGGGGCCATAGGGCAAGTCAACGCGGTGGGTGAATTGTTGGATCTCGCTTATTTGGCACAAAAAAATAAATTTCCTTTTCAATTCGTGGTGATGGGTAAAGGCTCCAAGCTTCCGGATCTACTGGACAAAGCAAAAAAATTAAAACTTAAAAATTTCAGTTATATTCCTTTCGGACCAAAAAAAGCTGTAGCGGAAGTAATGAACATTTCAGATGTCGCCTTTATCAGCTTCCAGCATTTGCCTGTGTTGGAAACCAACAGCCCAAATAAATTTTTTGATGCCATTGCTTCCGGAAAAGTCATTTTGATCAACCATAAGGGATGGATTTATGATCTGGTCGAAAGGTATGGGATTGGATACCATTATAATCCAAAAAAACCTTTAGAGGTGCTCTACTATTTAGAATTGTTGTCTCAGGACAAGCAGGTTTTAAACCGCAAGCAACAAAGTTCGAGAGAACTCTATGATAGATTTTTTACTAAGGAAAAGGCCATCAACCATCTTTTGGTAATTTTGGATTCCAAAAAATTTGGCGGAGATACTAAGGGCGGGGCTTATATCCTGACTGCCTGAAAATCTTTTCTGTATCAGATTCTATCATCAATTCTTGAAGAGAAAATTTATTGTTGTAGCGGTAGTCATCTACAATATTCCACCCTAACCACCTCCCTATTCGTCCAGGGGCATCAGGACTAATCGCATCAGTAAAAGGTGCCTCACCGATATATTTTCTAATTTCAAAGGGATTGGTATTATATAAGAGGTCATTTTCCACAAAATGAGACCATATCATTACTTCATTGGCAAAACAGGACGCTACTTCTTCCTCGGAATAACCGATAATATACTCGTCAGGGGTGCAGGGCAGAATACTTTTGGTAAAATGGTAAGACTTCCCGTAAAAGATCATATCTGCCAGTAAAGTGTTTTGGGACATATCTGTACGATTAAACTGTGTACTGATCGCTTTGACAATCATAGGTACCAAATACTCCCGCTGATACCGAATGGTCATATATTGAGGAAGGTCAGGAGGCTGAAAACGATGCTCAAAAGGAAGATAATAATCAAGGCCGATCACAAGAATTTCTTTATCCAGGTAAATATCAGACCCAAAGCCAGTAACAAATGTATAAACCTTAGGGACTCTAAATTCAGGAAAGTGATATTTGATATGCTTGAAAGCTGTCTTTAATTCTTCCTCCAAATCACCTATCTCAGCAAAGTTTATGCGAACCTCCTCATAAAGTTCTCTCATAGCACTGTCCCGATTGATCATAAGTAATTCTTCGAGCAACTCTTCTTCGGATGAATATAACCCAGCCTGAAGGAAATTTTCCCCAAACTCAGGGTAATCCAAAAGTAATTCCGAGAATTCTTCTTTTGATTCCGCCTGAAAAAATAGTTGTTCAAGACGTTCAAGTTGAAAGTCGATCTCAATCTCTAATATTTCTTCGTCCAAAATACAATCTTGGATTTTGTTCTTACATGCCAAAAAACCAAAAAGAAATAAAATAACAAGTGACAGTGATGTTATAAATCTTTGCATTGTCGGAATAGCTCGTATTTAAGGTAAACGCAAATTAAAACAATTCTTTATCAAGGGCCCCAAATGATTTTAGATTTTTCTGAGAAAGAACCGTTGAAAACAGGTCCTGATGAGGCTATTGGTACTTTAAGTAGGTGTCTATACAATTAAATACATTGACTTTTTGGAGCAGTTTATTTCTAATATGAAGACAGATATCCAAAACCAGCAAAAGATAATCCGTTTTTTTTGAAACCTTAATCGCTTAAACAAGTTTAAAAGTTGTAATTCTTATTACTAAACCAACAATTATTATGAAAAAGTATCGAATATTTAATTCCATTTTCACTTTTCCTCTAATGGGGATTTTCTTGGCTTTTACATTTTCATCATGCTCTGACGATGAGGATACTGTACCTGATATTCCCACACCGAACATCGTAGAAATTGCGGATGCGACTCCCCAATTCTCTACATTAGTTGCTGCTGTACAAACAGCTGGATTGATTGAGACCCTCTCAAGTCCTGGGCCATTTACAGTTTTCGCTCCCACAAATGATGCGTTTGGGACGTTTTTAACTGAAAACAACTTAACAGCCGATCAATTATTAGCTAGTCCAGATCTGGGAACTACACTTACATATCACGTAATCGGCGCTTCAGTACCTTCTTCTGCTGTAAGTCCTGGTAGCGTAAATACTGTTGCAGATTTACCGTTTTTCATCAGTGAGGCTCCAAATGGCAACCTTTGGATCAACGGAAATACGCGGATTGTTGACACAGACATCAACGCATCCAATGGTATTATTCACGTTTTGGATAACGTAATTACACCGCCTACATTGAATATTGCTGAAATAGCCATCGCATCTTCAACGGCTGAGGCACCAGAATTTACACAATTGGTAGCCGCTTTGGTGAGAGCTGATCTTGCCGGAGTATTCACAGGTGGTTTTGAAGACAATTTCACTGTTTTTGCACCAACTGATGCAGCTTTTGAGGAACTATACACTGTTCTTGGTGTAGGAGGAGTTGATGAAATTCCCTTAGAGACATTGACAAATGTACTTCTTTATCATGTAGTTCCTGCAAGGGCGTTTTCTCAGGATTTAAGAGAAGGGGCTGAATTGCCTACTTTATTAGATGATGCTACGTTAACAGTTAATTTGTCTGCATTGCAGATCAATGAATCCGGATTGGTTGCGGATATGTTAAACATTCATGCCACCAATGGCGTAATCCACGTTATTGATTCTGTTTTGTTGCCTGAATAAAGAAACATGAAATTCAATTTTAAGAGGTTTGGTAAATTTGCCAAGCCTCTTTTTATTTTAACCTGAATTTGATTACTTCAACATGTGAAAAATAAGTGGATAACAGCATTGGCCTATTTAGAGCACCTCAACCTAAAGAAAGCCTATAATTTTGTTCTATTGTACCTGTCTTTTCAGATCAGCAGGGCAATAAAAAAACCGGTTATTTGGGGGTACCCCAGTACTTTATCCATAGAACCAACCACAAGCTGTAATTTAAGATGCCCTGAGTGCCCAAGTGGGCTGAGAAGTTTCAGCCGTCCCACCGGGATGCTGTCGGAAGTACTTTTTTCAAAGGTGATAGCAGAAACAAAGGCTTATTTGACCTACTTACACCTATATTTTCAAGGAGAGCCTTTTCTTCATCCCAAGTTTACGGAGCTTATAGCCATAGCCAATAATGCAGGGATATTCACATCAACCTCCACAAATGCCCATTATCTAAATGAAAAGAATGTAGACAAAACCTTGGCTTCAGGATTGAAACAACTGATTGTCTCCATGGATGGAATAACCCAAGAAATCTATGAGGATTACCGCGTTGGCGGGAAACTTTCTAAGGTAAAAGAAGGGCTGTCTCTTTTATTAAAAAAAAGAAAAGATAACAATCAGAACTATCCAAGGGTCATCCTGCAGTTTTTGGTAACAGGGAAAAATGAACACCAAATCCCGGAATTGCAAGAATGGGCCAGCACTATGGGAGTAGATGAACTCCAATTGAAAACCACTCAGATTTATGATTTTGAAAATGGGTCTGAGCTTATCCCCAAAGATCTTAACTATTCCAGGTATATCCCGACAGAAAATGGCAAGTGGAAATTAAAAAAAGCGATTGAAAACAAATGCTGGAGGATGTGGCAAGGGGCAGTGATTACCTGGGATGGCCGGGTTGTCCCTTGCTGTTTTGATAAAGACGGCGCCCATGTTATGGGTAAAATTGGTGAGCAATCATTCAAAAAAATTTGGAAGGATGAGGTTTACCAATCTTTTAGAACCCAACTTTTAGAGGACCGAACAGAGATTGATATCTGTAAAAACTGTACAGAGTAAAGCCCTTTGGATGTAATTTAACTTGAGGATTATTTCTTTACAGCTGGGAATAATTATCTTTACGCTGATTTTATTCTATTTATATTGGAGAAAATGCCATAAAACCTTTTTGTTGGCGTTTGAATCGTTGAAGAAAAGGCGGTGAAAATTATATGAAAAACCAACCTTCCAAAGCCCATATCACCACATATTCCCTTTTGAAATATTTGGCATTCTTGCTGCTGGGTTTCCTTTTGGCTACCCAGGTCCCTTACCATTCCAATGCGCAAGGTCTGCCTGATATTGCTAGTATCAATGTGGATGAACTCACAGATGATCAAATTAGAGAATTGATAAGGAGAGCTGGTGAATCAGGAATCAATGAAATTGAACTGATCCAAATGGCACGTTTGAGGGGTTTACCCGCCCGGGAGACAGAAAAACTACAGCTAAGAATAGAGCAGTTGGAAATGGGAGGTATGAGCAGCAGGACCAGGACAACCGCCTCTAAAAGAGAACCACGGAAGCAGGTCGATTTCAATACAATAACCCAAGGCATTTTTAAAATGCAAGAAGACTTAGATGGATTGGATACTTCTTCATCCAATATTTTTGGGTCAGATTTATTTTACAACAAAAACCGAAGACTTACTTTCGAACCTAATCTCAATATGGCTACTCCTAAGAACTATGTTCTTGGACCGGGAGATATGGTATATGTAGATATCTATGGAGAATCGGAGCAGTATTATGAAGCCAATATCAATGCAGATGGTTTTTTGATTTTGGACAATATTGGCCCCATCAGTGTTTCGGGCAAAACCATAGAGGAGGCTGGCAGTATTATCAGGAACAGACTTTCTACTTACTATCCAGGAATCAGGGGCAGTAATCCCAGCACCTTTGTTCAATTAACCTTGGGAAATGTGAGGACCATTCAAGTACACTTGGTTGGAGAGTTAAGACTACCAGGTACATTCACACTGAGTGCTTTCAGCACGGTTTTCAATGCGCTTTATGCTGCAGGGGGGCCAAGTGAAAACGGTTCTATGAGAAACATCAAAGTCATCAGAAACGGGAAGCAAGTGGCCACAGTAGATATTTATGATTTTTTAGTCATGGGTAAGGCCAACCTTGACCTCAAATTACAAGATCAGGATGTCGTTTTGGTGGAGCCCTTTATAGCCAGGGCAAAAGTAACAGGTGAGGTAAAAAGACCGAAAATTTTTGAAGTCAAAGAGGGGGATACTTTTGAAGACCTTTTGCAGTATTCAGGGGGATTCACAGATGAAGCATTCAGGGACAGAATCAGTGTAACAAGAATTACCGGAAAAGAAAAAGCTGTTTCAGATATTTTCAACAGTCAGTTTGGACTTTTTTTGGTCAAAGGTGGGGACGCCTATCAGGTGGGCAGGGTACTGAACAGGTTCACTAATCGGGTACAGGTCAAAGGTGCCGTTTTCAGAGAGGGTGATTATGCACTTACTGAGGGGATGAGCCTGAGACAATTGATTAAAAATGCAGAGGGTTTGAGAGGTGATGCCTATATAGAACGGGCCAGTATTTTAAGAACTTTTGATGACCTGAGTACTGAGGTTTTGACAGTGAATCTAAAGGCTGTTCTAGATGGAACTGCCCCTGATGTTATTTTACAGAGAGAAGATGTAGTCCGTATTTCCAGTATCTATGATCTGCAAGAGGAGTTGTATGTACAGATCAATGGAGAAGTAAAGAATCCGGGCACTTATCCTTACTCCAAGAATATGGCTGTGGAAGAACTCATTATTCTTGCCGGAGGATTTCGGGAAGCAGCCAATGCTCAGGATGTAGAAATAGCCAGAAGGTCTTTAGAGACTGCTCAGGGAAACTTCGCTGATATTATTCCTGTAAACTTAAACACCAGCCTTATTCCAAATAATCAGTCCGCAATATTGGCACCTTTTGATATGGTGGTGGTAAGGAGGAAATCCAACTTTACACTGGACAAGTTGGTGAAGGTTGAAGGTCAGATCAATTCTCCAGGCATATTTCCTATCAAAAACGCCGAAGAGAGAATCTCCGATGTGATCAGCCGTGCAGGAGGACTTACTACTTTTGCCTACCCCAAAGGTGCAACGTTGATAAGAAGGACTGAGTTTTATGAGACTGAATCGGAACAGTTACGCCGACAACGCAACCTCTTAGACCTGCAACAAAGACTATTGATGGATCCAAATAGTAGTGAATCTCAAGAGCTTTTGCTTGAAAGACTTTTCAGGGATCTGGACAATATGCCAGATGAAATGGGTGAGGGGCTGGAGGCGGCAGCAACTAAGCGGGAGGTAATTACCGGCATCACCGAAAGCAAGGCCGATATTGCACCCGTAAAAATCAGACAGACGGAGGCGGTGGCCATTGACTTGGAGGGCATACTCAAAAATCCGGGTTCAGATCTAGACCTCATCCTTGAAGAAGGAGACATCATTTCCATTCCAAGACAGTTGCAAACAGTGCGGCTAAGAGGTGATGTGGTCTATCCCGCCACGGTAAGGTTTGAAAAAGAAAGGGGCATGAAATATTATATCAACCGTGCAGGTGGATTTGATATCCGTGCCAATAGAAAAAGGACCTATATTGTTTATGCCAATGGGGAAGTAGCAAGGACAAAGAGCTTTTTGGGCTTGAGAACTTATCCTTCCATGAGGCCTGGTTCTGAAGTAATTGTCCCTACCAAAGGACCCAGGGTACCTATACGCCCGGGTGAGCTTGTAGGCTTAGTCACTGGACTGGCCACCTTGGTATTAGTCATTACACAAATCAACCCACAATGACAAGCCAAAAACATATCATAGACGATAAAATTACACTAAAAGAAGTCGTCCAGCGCTTTCGATATTGGATGGTGTTTTTCCTCGGGAAATGGAAAATTTTGTTGATTGCAGGCCTGTTGGGCCTGGCGCTCGGTGCCATAGCCTCTGTTTTCAAAAAACCTGTTTTCCATGCAGAAACTACCTTTGTGTTGGAAGAAAATGACATGTCAGGACTAAATCAAATGTCAGGACTCGCCTCCCTTGTGGGCGTAAACCTGGGTTCGTTAGGTGCATCAAGTGGCCTTTTTCAGGGTGACAATATCATGGAACTTTACCGTTCCGACAATATGCTTGGCAAGACCCTATTGAGTTCCTTTGATGAAGGCAATTTACTAATCGACCGATACATTACTTTCAATAAGCTGGATAAGAAGTGGCAACGCAAGGTAAACCTCAGCTCCATGGATTTTTCCATTGATAGGGCTGCCTTTACGGTAAAACAGGATTCTGTGGTCAAAGAAATCGCAAAGCTCATACGGGAAAAACACCTTTCTGTAGAAAAGCCCAATAGAAAATTGACCATCATACAGGTCAATGTTACCTCTAAGGACGAGCATTTTGCCAAGGTATTCAATGAAACTTTGGTGGAGAATGTCAATGCTTTCTACTTTGAAACCAAAACGAAAAAAACTGCAGAAAACGTTTCCATCCTACAATCTCAGGCAGACAGCGTAAGGAGCATTTTGGATGAAAGCATCTTGGCTTATGCCAGCAGCACAGACCGGGTGCCCAACCCAAACCCTATCCTTCAGGCGGCAACAGTAGAAGCGAGGAAAAAGCAAGTGGATGTACAGGCCTCATCAGCAGTATATTCCGAGATTGTTAAAAATCTCGAAATAGCCAAAGTCAATCACAGAAACAATTCCCCGCTTATTCAGATAATTGATTCTCCAAGGTTTCCGCTAAAACGCTCAGAAATCCGCTTGGTTAAGGGGATGGTTTACGGCGCCATAATCTTGGGCTTCTTTGTACTTTGTTATCTTTTCCTTAGAGAATTGTACCGGCTTCATGTCAAGACAGTTGAAGCATAAATTTTATCATGTTAGATAAAATCCTCAGTTATCCTTACCTCAATCTGATTCGGAATAAATCGATTCAGAATTTTATTTTTCTAGGCTTTATTCAAGCTTCCAATATTCTTATTTCCCTTGTTTCCATGCCCCTGCTCATTGAATCAATTGGAGTGGATCAATTTGGACTGGTAAATCTTTCCCTTTCAGTAATTATCCTGCTGAATATTTTGGTGGGTTTCGGTTACAACCTCAGTGCTCCAAGAGAAGTTGCCATCAATCAAAAAAACCGGGGGAAACTCTCCCATCTGGTTTCAAATATCATATTCAGTAAACTCATATTGGCCTTTCTTGCCAGCCTTATCATTTTGATTGCTGTATTTGGCCTCAACTTGTTCAAAGAATACCAGGTGATTCTTGTTTTTTCGGTGCTGCTGCTGTTTTCTGAAGCGACCATCCCCCTTTGGTTTTTTCAGGGTCTGGAAAAAATGAAAATCATTTCCATGGCCAATGTATTCAGCAAATTGCTTTATCTCTTAGGTATCGTTTTATTTATCCATCAGCCCGATCAGGCCAAATGGGTCAATTTCATCCTGGGGGGTACCGGGCTAATGATGAACCTTTTTATCCTTCTTTATATTCATTATCAATTAGATATCCGCTTTTACAAGCCCAAAATCCTACAGATTTTCCAGTCTATAAGAGACAATTTACTTTTATTTTTCTCAAATCTTGCGTCCCATATTTCCATCAACGGGGGCCTGATTATCCTAAGTTTCTTTGCTACTGCTGAAACACTAGGGATGTTCAGCCTGGCAGAAAGGATTACAATGGTACTGCGTATGCTTCCCGCACTGGTAATACAGGCCATATATCCCAATGCCTCCAAACAATTTGAAAAAAACAGGCGTACATTTTATAGGTTTCTGAAAAAAGCATACCTCTATGGTATGATATTGGGTATTTTCCTTTCTGTTTTTACCTATTTTGCAGCGCCTTTTATCATCGAAGCTTTGGCCAAATCCCCACTTCAGGATTCCATTGCTTACCTGAAAATCCTTGCATTTGTCCCCCTTCTGGCTTGTCTCAATATTGCCAACGTCATGGCATTTCTTGTCACCGATAAAAAAAACGAATTGTTCAAAGCCTCATGGCTTATGTGCATCTATATGGTCACTGCCTCTCTCTTTCTCACTTCCAAATATGGAGGAATAGGCCTGTGTTATGCTTTGCTTTCAACAGAAGTAGTTATTTTTATTATCAGTACTTTCCTGAATTTTACCAAAAACAAAGACTTATTCCATGGATTCAAAAACTCCCTTTTCGGTAGCGCTGATCATCATTAATTGGAATGGGTTTCTTCTGACCAAAAGGTGCTTATTATCTTTAGAAAAAATCCTTTACCCAAAAGTACAGATTATTGTAGTGGACAACGGCTCTAAGGATGGCTCTCTTGAAAAACTGCAAAAGGAATTTACCACTCCCTATTACCTGAAAAATGACAAAAACCTGGGTTTTACGGGAGGGAATAATCTCGGAATTGCCTATGCTATGGACAAAGGCTTTGATTACATTGTATTGCTTAACAACGACACCGAAGTAAAACCGGACTTTTTGGAAGAACTCCTCAGAGTGCAGCAAAGTCATCCCAAAGCAGGCCTGGTACAGCCTCTGATTTTATTTCAGGATGAACCCGACAAGATCTGGAGTGCAGGTGGAAAATATATAAAACCACTAGGTTTGGCCAAGACAAGGGGAGATAGAATGGAGATGAAAGATTACCAGCTCAGAAATCAACTTTTGGATTGGGCCACAGGCTGCTGCTTACTCATTCCAAGGCATGTTATACAGGAAGTCGGTCCTTTGGAAAATTCCTATTTTGCTTATTTTGAAGATGTAGATTGGTCCCTCAGGATAAGGGCTGCCGGTTACAGGATTTATTTGGCTTCAAACAGCCTGATATTTCATGAGGGCAGTGCTTCTTCCAAAAAAGCACATGAAGAAGGTACGCTTAGCCCTACTGTCTTTTACCTCCATGCCAGAAACCAATTATTCCAGCTAAGAAGGCATGTAACAGGATTTCACAAATTGACAGCATGGCCATATCATATGCTTAAGTATCTTGCATGGATGTCTTATTTTTGCCTGAGAGGCCGATTTAAAAAAATGAAAGCCGTTGCCAAAGGTATCCATGACGGCATATATTTAGACCATAGACAAGCGGAACCCTTATGTCCTTGATTGTATTTTCCATCATAGCATTGTTGACATTGGTACTCCTCCTTTGGGTGCTGAATGGCGTCGTAATGCATGGGAAATGGGAATATGCCGTTTTTTTTCTTTTATTTTTTCTTCCATTCTACATCAGCATACTGAGTATAGTTTACCTGACCACCGGCTCTTCTTTAATGGTCAACAGTTTTCAGTTTCTCAAAGAAATAGTAGTACTTTTGGCTGTTTTTTCCTTTGTGCTCTACAATAAAAATATTTTTGAATACCCCTTTAGACTCCATAGGGTGGACTATTTATTCCTATCCTTTTTGGGGCTTGCCTTCCTTTACCTTTTACTTCCTCTTGGGGAAGCAAGTACCCTGAACAAAACATTATATTTTAAAAACATGTTGATTCCAGGCCTGATCTATTTCTTGGGTAGAAATACCATTTTTGAAGACAGAGAGGTGAAGGTGATTTTCAAGGGTATATTTTTCATTGCCATTGCTGCCTTTTTGGTCAATCTCTTTGAAAGGGCCATCGATACCCACTTGCAGTCCCTGACTGGATATGCCTTATTTAATGAGGACATCAACGATATTGAACCCACAGGTAATTTTGGATTGACCTGGACATTTGAAACCCAAGCCGTCACAAAACGCCTGGCTTCCTTTTTTTCCGACCCCTTGGAGTTGGCCAGCTCTGTACTTCTTGGATTTTCAGCTGGCCTTATCTGGTTTTTGACAAGCAAAAGAGAAAATTGGCTGCTGCCAACATTGGTCATGATCTGTTCTATGGGAAGTCTCTTTTTTGCTGCTTCCCGTGCTGCCTTTTTGGCATTTTTTGTCATGATATTTTTTGTTGCCATCATTTTCAAACTGTATCGGCTTATCCTTTCCGGCTTTATTTTGGTCTTGTTCTTTGTTATTTATGTAATCTTTTTTGCCTCTGAAGACTTTTATTACTTTGTTGTGGATACGATTACTTTTGAAAACACCTCCAGTATAGGTCACTTGGTAGAGTGGCTGCTGGCATTGGATTCCATGATAGCCAATCCGGGAGGTATTGGGCTGGCGATGAGCGGCAATGTGGGCAGTGTGGAAGATGAACTCAGGGTGGGTGGAGAAAACCAATTTCTGATCTATGGCGTGCAGCTCGGTTGGCTGGGTATGGGCCTTTACATACTGATGTTGGGATATGGTATCTGGACAGCACTTAAAGTCTTCAATGAAAGTGATGAACTAATGACCGCAAGGATCGCTTTCGTTGCTGCTTCGGTCAAATTCGGTCTGCTTTTACCGCTTTTCACCGCCAATGCAGAAGTTTATACTTATGTGTCCTGGCTCAGCTGGTGGATGATAGGCTATACTGTCTTTGCATTCCAAAGGCTCAGGTATCCCAAAACCACATTGGCATGAAAAAGAAAAAGGTATTTGTAGACCTCTTCTATCTCAATACGGCATTGACAGGTATCAAAACCTATATGCTGGAATTCTGTGAGGCAGCAAAAACATTTCCTACGGAGGATGTGGTTTACATTTTTTCCCATAACCATCAAAAACAGGCAGATAGTACCTTTTTCCGTGGAGATGTGGCCCGTTGGAAGAAACTGTTCTATCATTTATATTATTTTGCATGGAAACAGCTTATTCTACCTTTTAAAGTTAAAAAATCAGGAGCAGATGTGCTGCTTTGCTTTGATTTTATCGCTCCTGCTTTTCCATTGAATACCAAAAAACTTGTGGTAGTGCATGATGCTTTCTTTTGGCAAATGCCTCAAAATTACAATCGCATCTGGAGGGGCTATTTTATCCCAATGATTCATGCAGGATTGAAAGGAAATACGACAGTAATTACCACTTCCCATTCAGCTAAAAATGCCTTAGAAAAAAATGCAGGACTTCATCAAAAAATTGAGGTGATTTATCAATGTCCAAAACTTCTCCCCGAGTCAGGCGAAGATAGGGTTTTGGATAAACTCGGATTACATCCAAAATCTTATTTTCTTCATGTAGGGAGTTTCGATAAAAGAAAAAGAATTCCCACCCTTGTAACCGCCTTTGCGGAAATTGAAAAACAATATCCAGGTAAGTTTTCCTTGGTACTTGTAGGAGAAAAAGGGCTCAGCAGTGCTTTGGATGATTACCGACAGGTAGTACAAAAAATCAAAGAGAAAGCATTGGAGCATAAGGTTGTACTGCCAGGTTTTCTACCGGACAGGGAAGTAAAAGCCCTTTACCAAACTGCTTTTGCCTATGTATTCCCTTCCTCCAATGAGGGCTTTGGTATCCCTGTAATTGAAGCCATGCGCAGTGGTATTCCTGTCATAATTTCAGATCAGGATGCATTGTTGGAAATAGCAGGAGAGGCAGCACTCATCCATGAGATGGATAACCCATTGGATTTAGCAGCGCAAATGAAAGAATTGATCGAAAAACCTAAGCTGATAGATGCACTTATTTTAAAGGGCCAACAAAGAGCCAGGGGTTTTTCAAGAGAGGGATTTATAGGTGGTTTTTTGAAACTGATCTAATCCCTTGTATAGATGAGGTTGAAATCCTAAAAGATACTGACCTAACAAAAAATTTCAAATATAATTTTTTGTATTTTAAACTAAATAATTTGTTGTTTTATGTTTATGCACCCTAGTATTGAAAGATTCGCTGATTTATTGTAAAAAAATCAATTAATTTTCGGAATTATTTAGGGAATTATGAGGCAAGAGCAATGCCCTGTTTGTGGCACTGGCATTAAAGAAGAAACTTCTAATCTTTCCCTGGTTTTATGTGGGAATTGTGGTGTTTCATGGACCTTGATCAATTCTGAAATCGATGCGGAAGCATTGTATGAAGATGAGGTATATGCAGTAGTAGACAACAGGAAATCTATTTTTGAAAGGATAATTTTTGGGGAAGCCAATAATGTAGTCCAAACGGTCAACAAGCTGATCCAGTGGGATTTAAAGCTTCATTGTTTGGATTTTGGATCGGGAAAGGGACAATTTTTACATCAGGCACAGGAAGCGGGGTGGAAGGTTTTGGGAATTGAAACAGCCAAAGAAAGGGCAGGTTTTGCAAGAGAAAAATACGGTGTAGAGGTAATCGGAGATCAATATAAATCAGGCATCGTAGGGGAAGGAAACTTTGATGTAATCAGTCTTTTCCACGTGTTGGAACACCTCCCACAACCTTTGAGTTTACTGCAAGAGCTTGTTCAAAAAAACCTGAGGGCAGGTGGGATTTTGGTGATTGAAGTACCCAACCTGGATAGCTGGCAGCATGCGATTGCGGGAGGCAAATGGCTGCATTTGGATATCCCCAAACACCTGAGTCATTGGAATGAAAAGCTATTGGTGGAAAAGGTTGAAACACTGGGCTTTCAAAAGGTCAAAAGTCAATACTTTTCCTTACATTTGGGGGTTTTAGGTAGTTTAAGTGCATTGTTAGGGAAATTGGGTTACCGGGGAAATATCATTTACGACTTGAAAAACAGGAAAAGTATACCCTTACTTTTAGGCGTAGCCATTGTCCTGCCCATTTCCTTGTTCATGGAAATTTTTGCCTTGCCTTTCCGTAAAACAGGAATTCTGAGGTTATATTTTAAAAAATATGGGTCATAAAGGAAGGGTTATTTTTTTACACAGTTCATCCGAGCTTTATGGGGCTTCCAAGATTTTGATCTATGTGATTGAGATTTTCAAGAAATTGGGCTACTCTACCCTTCTCATACTTCCGGGGGAGGGTCCCTTCCGGGTCGAGGTGGAAAAAAGAGGAATTGAGGTCGTGATACTCAACCTTGGAATATTAAGAAGGAAATATTTCAATCCGATCGGCATCCTGAATAGGGGAAGGAAATTTTTGAAGGCTTACCGCTATTTGAACCAAATCCACAAAGAAGAGCCTATAAAATTAGTGTATTCCAATACTTTAGCAGTAATTGTTGGTGCAATTTTTGCCAAGAGAAATAAAATCAACCATATTTGGCATATTCATGAAATTATTAACTCTCCAAGGTTCTTGGTTAGGTTTTTAGCGAGGCAGATTGATGGTGTCCAAAGAAAACCGATAGTAGTTTCTGAATCTGTTGCCCAGCATTGGTCAGGCTTGTTAAACGTACAGCCGGAGGTTATTCATAATGGCATTGAATACGAACCCTTTTTGAACGGTAAAAAAGCTGTACATGAAAAAACAGGATTGCCAAATGACAGGAAAATAGTGACCATGATAGGGAGAGTAAATCCCGGAAAGGGTCAACTGTTTTTTTTAAAAATGGCGAAAGAAGTAATCAGGGAACATCCCGATGCCCTCTTTTTGTTGGTAGGGGATCCCTATCCAGGTTATGAAAGTATATTGGAGGAGATCGGAGGTTTTATACAAGACCATGGATTGGGAAAACACGTGATGGATCTGGGATTCCGTTCTGATATTCCGGATATTCTGAAGTGTACTCAGGTATTTGTGCTTCCATCTGTTTTGCCGGATTCTTTCCCTACGGTAGTTTTGGAAGCGATGGCTTCTGCGCTTCCCGTGGTGGCTACAAGGTCAGGAGGGGCTTCAGAAATGCTCATAGATGGGGAGACAGGGTACTTGATTGCACCCGAAGATGTAGAAATAGGAAGTGAAAAAATCAACCGCTTATTAGCACATCCTGAAGAGGCAGTGGTAATGGGTATAAAAGGAAGAGACCGAGTATTAAATAATTTTAGCTACGGGCAATTTGCCCAAAAAATGGAAGATTACATATGTCAGTTATTCCCGGAAACGAAAAATTAAAAGTAGCCATACTGGGTGCTAAAGGTTATCCCTATGTTTATGGAGGTTATGACACTTTAGTGAAAGAATTGGGTGAAAGGCTACAAAAAAGAGGGGTAGATCTTAGGGTATATTGTCACCGGGCACTTTTTAAGGAAAAACCTCCAATTGTCAATGGTATCAAATTGATCTACACACCTGCTATTGAAACCAAGAGTCTTACCCAACTCACACACTCTTTCATATCCATGATGCATGCCTGTCTCTCTGATGTAGATGTGATCTTTGTTGTAAATAGCGGAAATGGTCCTTTTGGTGTCATTTCCAGATTTTTCCGTAAACCCACCGCTATCAATGTAGATGGATTGGAATGGTTGCGTCCCAAATGGAGAGGATTTGGCTCAAGGTATTTTATATGGGCTTCGCGTATGGCCACCAAGCATTATGACCATATCATCAATGATTCGGACGAAATGCACAGGATATACAAGGAAATGTTCGGCGTGGAATCCACCGTAATAGCCTATGGTGCCAACCCCGCAGAAAATGCCAATCCTAAGAAAATCGAAAAATGGGGTCTGGAAAAAGGAAGCTATTTCCTCATTGTAGGCAGGTTGGTCCCCGACAATAACGCGGATTTGCTTGTGGAGGGCTTCATCAAATCTGGGTCAAAAAGAAAGTTGGTGATCGTAGGAGATGTTCCCTATCGGGATGAATTTGAATCCAAATTGAAAAAAATCCCAGATGATCGTTTGCTTTTCACTGGTTACGTGACTGATCCGGAAGAATTAAAATCACTATATATCCATTCTTTTGCCTATTTCCATGGGCACGAATATGGTGGCACCAACCCTGCCATGCTCAAAGCTTTGGGTTTCGGTTGTGCAGTACTCGCTTTGGATACCGTGTTCAACAGAGAAATGTTACAAGATGGAAAACACGGTTGGTTCTTTGAAAAGAAAGTAGATGCAGTTACTGCCTGCGTGGAAAAAGCTGAAGAGCAGCCTGAATCCATGAGATTTCTTAGAGAAACAGCCAGAGAAGGACTTACAGACCGGTACAATTGGGATATCGTAACAGAGCAATACCTGGAGGTATTCGAATCCTTGAAAGAGAGTAAGAAAAAATCAAAACTTATCCTTTCAAAATAAAACGGTGGATGACTTCCCACCTGCCCCCGATCCGTTTGAGCAAAGCCAAGTCCTCGACTGCATAAGTAGCCTGAAATTCCTTGCTTTTTATGTGCTGCCAATAGCTTTCAAACTTATTGGGTTTGATATCTTTGAACGCCAGGGTCATATGGGGATGAAAAGCACGATCACTCAGCTCATTGTTAAGCTTTAACTCCAGTTTGCAGAACTTTCCCAAATTCTCCTGCAGTTGATTTAAAACTGCAGATGGTCTGACATGTATGAAAATTACCCTTTTACCAAAGCGGTCAAATCCTTTTAATTCTAAATGGAAAGTAGGATACAGACTTAAAAAATTTTGCATTTTAGAAATCAACCTTTCCTCTTTTAGCTCATTGTAATTAAAAGGCATTTTTACCGTGACATGCGCAGGAGATTTCAGGGCATATTTGAGATTGAAAAGTAATTTTAACTCTTCTTTCATAGCGGTAGCTTCCTTTTGTATTTGGCCCTGAGGCACCAAAGCCAGAAAGTATTTTGCAAGTT
This sequence comes from Cecembia sp., assembly GCF_007126775.1. Lineage (GTDB taxonomy): Bacteria > Bacteroidota > Bacteroidia > Cytophagales > Cyclobacteriaceae > Cecembia. Next base: position 27,835 of record NZ_SLAP01000113.1, read on the forward strand.
CAGTTGCCATTTAACACAAATATAGCCGATTTCAACTCCTTTTGACTTTATTTCAAAAAGCTTTCCGCTAAATTACAGGTAGAATTTTCCAAAGAACATTATAAAAGTGTAAATTAAAGCACCTTATAGCGCACAGTATTATGAAGCATTTCACCAAGGCAATGGTAGGGCTGGATCTCAGCAAAATGGATGATATCCTTTTAGAAAAAGTAGCCCATTTATCTGAAGTATTGGGTATTGAAAAACTGTATTTTATCCATGTGGCCAAAGACCTTTCTCTACCGGAAGAGTTGAAAAGAGAATATCCGGACCTTGCAGCCCCGACCGATGAATCCATCAAAGCAGAAATCCAAACAATGGTTAAGGCACATGGATTTTCTCCTAGAACTGAAATAGAAATCGTTGTTGAAGAGGGCAAACCCATGGACACTGTCCTTCGCTGGGCCAAAATCAAGGATGTTGATGTATTGATCATGGGCCGTAAAGAGGAATTGGAGGGCAGTGGCTCTTTGGCAAAGAATATGGCCCATAGGGCTCCCTGCTCTGTATTATTTTTTACAGAGAAGAGTCCTGTCAGAACTCCAAAAAAACTTTTGGTCCCCATGGATTTTTCAGACCACTCCGTGATGACGCTGGAATTTGCAGAGCGATTGGGCAAAGATATTGGAGCAGAAGTTTTGGGGATGCACGTATACAGCATTCCATTAGGCTATTACAAAACGGGGAAAAGCCATTCCGAGTTTGATGTCATCATGAAAGACCTGGCTAAAAAAGACTATAATAAATTTCTTAAAAAACATGAACTTCCGGAATATGCTTGTCTTTTTTTGCTAAAAGAAGAAGGTAATGAAGGTCGCTTTATCATCAAAGTGGCCAGAGAAAACGATGCGGATATGATTTTGATGGGAAGCCGGGGCAGGACAGCATCTGCTGCGGTATTGCTGGGAAGCATTGCAGAAAAACTGGTCAATGTCAACAATGAAGTGCCCATGTTGATTTTCAAGAAAAAAGGTGAAACCATGAGTTTCTTGGATGCCTTGATGCGGATTTAATCTTCTCTGACAAAGTAAAAACATACCTGATCCCCCAAGCCCTGCTGGTTATACAGCAGGGCTTTGTGTTCGAATGCCTTAAGCTCTTTGGCCGTAAAATGGGCTGTTCCTACATCTTTGAGCGCAATCCCCTCCTTATATAACGCTGTCCCATAAAATTGAAAAGCAGTGCTGTCAAAATCCAAGGATTTTAATTTTAGCCCCACCTTCCCTGCCAAAGTTTTCATGCCGGATATACTCGGTATGTGCAAATGTCTCGGCACATCCAATTGAACCCAATTGACACCTTCCTCTTTCCAGATCTTAGCATCAGTCACAGGTATGCGGACAAGCAGTATTCCCCCTTTTGCAAGCAGGTAATGGCACCTTTGAAGAACTTCTTCAGGCGAGAACATATGTTCCAAGGCATGGTGCATCATAATGAGGTCATATGTACCCTTTATGTCATGGATGGATTTTTTATACAGCTGTATTCCCTTTCCCAAAACCCTGTTTTCCCTGATATAAGGATCATATCCCTCCAGGTTGGTGAAGCCTGCTGCATGCATTTCGTAAAGCAATTGGCCATTACCACATCCTATATCTGCAATCCGTGCATGACTAGACATTTTGGTATACAACATCCATTCCCCAAAAACAGGCTTTAAAAAGTTGACTCCATTCATATATAATCGGTAACGGATTTTCTTTAAGAATTTCCAAAAAAATCCAGACGGAACCAAAGGTGTTAATGAATAATAAGCTGCCGGATAATAATTGTGGAGGTCTTTTGGAATATCTACCAATTGAAGACTGCCACAGGCACTGCATTCTGCCATTTCGAAAGACTCATTGGTCCCGAACATCATTTCTTTGACCTGATGCCTGGGAAATGATCCCTGATGTCCACAATAGGGGCAGGTTAAATCAGCATCAATAGACATTATCTCTGTTGTAGATCAACTCATGGCAGGTTTTCAAACAGATTTTGAGATCCAGCCAAATTGACCAATTTTTAATATAAAAATAATCAAATCTAAAGCGGGAACGGATTTGGAATGGATTTTCAATTTCTCCCCTATAACCTTTCACTTGGGCCAGTCCCGTAATTCCCGGTTTGATCATATGCCTGGAATTGTATTTTTCAATTTGGGATTTAAACTCCTCATTCATCGGTACTGTATGCGGTCTTGGCCCCACTATGGACATATCTCCCACAAGCACATTAAAAAACTGCGGCATTTCATCCAAGGAACTGCTGCGTAAAAATGCTCCTACACGGGTAATCCGGGGATCTCCCTTTTTAGCCTGAACTTGATCAGCATAATCATTGGGTGTCATGGAACGGAACTTCAGGCAATTGAATACTTTATTATTGAATCCATTGCGCTCTTGTTCAAAAAAGATGGGGCCATTGGACTCGAGTTTGATCAAAAGTCCAACCAAAGGCACCAGCCAGCTCATAATGAAAATGATTACAAAGAGGGAAAAGGCAATGTCAAAACTCCTTTTCATCATGCGGTTAAAAGCATTATCAAGGGGAATCTCATTGATATTGATGACAAATAGATCACCATATCTCGAGAAAGACAATTGCTTCTCTAATTGCAGTGAATTACCAGGAATCACCTTAACCTTGATATAGTGCTCGTCTGCAAAATCAATAAGCCTTTTCACCATCTTGGAATCACTGAGCTCATGGATATAGATAATATCTATATTGTTTTCCACCGCATCATTGAAGAATACCTTTAAACTTTCCTTATTTTGAGCAATTTCAGGGCTAAAATCATATTGACCCATAAAGCGAATCCCAAAATCCTTCCTCTTTTCAAGCACGGAAGCTAATTTTTTGCCAATTTGACCATTTCCAAGAATAACAGCATTCCGGAAGTTATAACCTTTGGTCCTGTATTTTTTAAGGATGATAAAAGTACAAATGCGGTAGAAAGAAATGAACAAGAACAAAGAGAAAGACAGGGCAATAAAGAAGATAATGCTGTTGACTCCCTTTAAAACCGGCATCCACAAGATTGCAACAATGACCAAAAACCAGAGTAGCGAGACCACTAATTTGCTAAAAAGCTGGTCAATTTGAGAAGTTCTTTCCCATTTATAATCCTTCCTGAGTATAGTTATAACCATCCATACCATGATAAAAATGGTAAAAATTTCAGCATCGGGCCCATTATATTTTCCTGTACTGCCCATCAAAAATGATACTAAGACGATAGAAAATATCATCACAGTCAAATCCCCAATAACGAATAACCAAGGGAAAAGCCTATCGAAGCGTTTTTTCATAAAAATATAATTCTATTAACCAGGGCCGAATGGAAGTGGCGACTTCCTATTTTGTTTTCTGTTATTAATCAGAAATTTATACCTTTGCACTAAGTTTGATGTAAAATTAATAAAGATTCCTTTAGGGAATTGATTTTGTAGGATAATATTTCAATAATTCTCAAGATTGCCAATCGCCGAATATTTCCATTCTTTTATGCCTAAAATTAGAGCACTCTTGGCTTCCTCTGACCAACCGGATTCTTTTGGCTATGCCATGAGAAACAAAAGGTTTCAGGTATTTGAAGCCCTTATTCAGAAAAATTTTCCTAATGGAAAGGTAATCAAAGTATTGGATGTAGGAGGAACTGCCTACTTTTGGAAAGACCGGGAAATGGTCAAATCCGGAAAACTACAAATTACCTTACTCAATCTTGAGGAAGAAAAAAACCTTTCTAACGGAATCAAAAGCATGGCGGGGAATGCCACTGATCTTTCTATGTTTGAGGAAAATCATTTTGACCTGGTTTTTTCGAATTCTGTCATTGAACACTTGTATACTTGGGAAAATCAACAAAAAATGGCCAGGGAATGCCAACGCATTTGTAAAAAATACTTTATTCAGACTCCCAATAAACACTTTTTTGTCGAAGCCCATTATGCCATTCCTTTTATTCAATACATGCCCAAAAGACTCACCTATAGCATACTTACAAAAACCAGGCTCAGCCGCCTGAGAAAATGGGAACCCCAAGATGCCCAACAATACCTGGATGAAATCAGGCTGATCAATAAAAGAGAAATGCAGGAACTTTTCCCCGATGCCAAAATCTATCATGAAAAAATGCTGGGGATGACCAAGTCATTTACCGCGCATAACATGGGCTGATCCTTGATTTTTCTGGTACAGATTTTGACAGCTATAACACTAGCTAGTCACTGATGAAAAAGGATAAAACCAAAGGCTTATTTTCCCTCATTTTGGGCACATGGATGGTTTTTTTAACCGTCTCATTATCTTTTTTGTCCATAAAAAGCCAAGAATTATCAGACCAAGATGCAGACACACTGGAATACTTGGATCTAGCTTCCTGCACAGCCGGAGTTTCTCTTCAGGAAGCCGGGATTATTCCATGGTATTTTCCTTCCAATTACTTGTCTCCCCTCTGGGAAGTCCTGACTTCAACTAGCTTTGACTTTGAATGCTTTATTGGGCTTGAGATCGAGCGTCTTTTTGGAATTCTACAAAAAGTAGACCCAAACCTTAGCATTAGAAAACTAAAGTTTCCTGCCCATTTTTTTTGGTAAAAGCCATAAAACTTCTCCTTCACACCAATTCCCTGAAATCAGTGGAGTGGCTTCCTGCTGATCTGCTTTCAAGGCAGTCATCCACCTAGCCAAGGTCCCTTTGGAATCAATGATTCCCTCAGAAGGAAAACAATACATTTTACCAATTCATAACAACGGTCTTTCCAAAAAGGCCAAAACACATGATACATGTTTGACATTGATTATCTAACCTTAAGCATAGCGGCGGTATGCATAGCCGCCTTTGCTACCCCTTTCTACTGGAATCATAGAAAATCTGCCCAAAAATTAAAACAGGCAATGTTTCATATCCATGAGGTTTCCAAAAACCTGAAACTCAATCTGCAGGAAAAGGATTCTTGGAACAACCAATATTTCATTGGCCTTGACCCTGAGCAAAAAGTGCTTCTATATGCTGCAGAGATCCATCAAACCCCTCCTTTGACGCTGGACCTGACAACAGTACAGAGGATTAAATTAGAAGAGAAATTCCACGAGTTTGGCCAAGGACGGGATAAAAGAAAAGTGATAGACCGCTTGGATCTTGTTTTGATCATAGCTGGCCAATCTAGTCTTCAACTGGAGTTTTACGATGCGGAAAAGTTTTCCGCTATGGACGGAGAACCTCTTCTGATAAAAAAATGGGAAAAGCTTTTACAATCTTTGCTGCAACAGGTTCCCCGACAGCACGTTACCACCTAATGTAAATTTTTTCTCACCCCGCATCCATCAGGTACTACTTGTACCTTTTGGGTGCGTTTTTTTTGTTTTTTTGTCCACGCCTGCCTGCCTATGGCAGGAATTATTAGGATGACACGAATATAAGGTCAATCAAATAAGTGTCTCCTATTTCCCTTGAGTTAAATGCTCTGCTTTAAATATTACAACTTATGAAAGACTGCGTCTTGATTTATATCACCGAACGCATGATCAGGCGCTAGCCGCCTTAATTCGCTCCAATCCAATCATTCGTGCATATACGTGTAATTCGTGGACAAAGAAAATAGGACTCAACAATCAAAGTTAAATTCAACTCCTCACGGAGTTGGGCGGACCGAGGGTTTGATCACCATTTCCCCGAGTTGCTACTCGGGGCAAATAACCTTCGGTATTGAACGCTTACCGCGTTCTGACTCCCATACAAAACCAAATTCCCAAACTTTCCCATCTCAAACCTTTTTGCCTTGGTTCTTACTATCTCCTCTTAATGAAAGCCTTTACTCCTTCATGATTCACTACTTCCTAAATCCGCCTTCCGACATCCCACCATTTCCATAGCTCTTAAAACCCACTCTCCCCTACCGGCCCCCCACCCATGACTTTGTAAAATCGGGCATATGCAGACAGCAAAGACTGTTGCAAAAAGACCAACTCCAATTCGGCATCAAAAGCCTGTCTCTGGGACTCCAGTACCTCCAGGTAAGAAGTGACACCCTGCGAATACCTTTCCCCACTTAAAAACTGAGCACTCAAAGCGGAACCCTTCCTTTCCTTAGCAATGTCTATTTCCTGCATTAGGGTCCTGATTTCAACTTTTACATCCTCCACTTCCCTTAAGGCATTTAAGACCGTATTTTCATAAGCAAACAAGGCCTGAAACTCTTTGCTTTGTTCAATATCTATCATTCTTCTGATCTGGCCCCAAAAAAATATTGGGCCCACTAACTGCCCCCCAATGTTCCACAAAGGATTACTGAAATTTAGCGTACTGAGATCATCCGATATGATACCCAAGGTAGCATCGAGACTGATGGCAGGTAACCTTCTGGCTTTAGCAGCTCCAACCTGAGCATTCTGAGACATCAACTGGTATTCAGCGGCAATGATATCCGGCCTATTGATCAACAGGTCGGCAGGCTGAAACTGATCTATATCCACATGCATATTTAGCGCTTCAATACCGGCTTCGTTAGCAAAACGCATGGGATTCATTCCGATCAGAAAACTTAATGCATTCTCCAATTGAATAGATTTCCTTTGAAATTTTGGAACTGTGCCGGCTGCGATGGTTTTCAATATGTTGGACTGGTCTACATCGGTCTGCTGCACAATCCCCTTATCAAACCTGGCCACGATAATCTGATGCATGCTGTCCCTGAGCGCAAGGTTGCTTTGTGCAATTTCCAACTCTTCTAATGCCTGAAGCCAATTGAAATAAGTAGTAGCTATATCAGCAATTAGGGAAATCTGAAGGCTCTGTAATCCAAATTCACTACTTAACAATTGGTAACGCGCCGCATCTGATAGGTTTCTGAGCCTACCCCAAAAATCAATTTCCCAATTCAATCCAGTACCAGCAATGTACAGCTCATTGACCTGGCCTATCTGATTAAACAAAAAATTACCCCGTTCCGCAGAAGCCTGTGCCCCAAATTTGGGCAGCAACTCTGCATTTTGGATCCTGAGTGCCATCCGCGTCTGTACGATGCGTTCTGCTGCAATCAATACATTCCTATTGTACTGCAATCCTGTTTTGATCAAAGTATCCAACAATGGATCTTCAAAATATTCCCACCAAAGCAAATTGGCATTCCCGCTTTTTGATAAGTCCAAGGTATTGACTATTTCATCCTCGCTTACCTGACCAAATGCCTGCTTTTCGGTATCAGGAATACTCAGGTCTACCCCCTGATAAGGCTTGCCGGCTTTACAAGCCGCCAAAAGCACCAACAAAGAAAATATTCCTATTGCCTTTTTCATACTTCCATGGATTTATCAGCCTGCACCAAATCCCTCTTCTGCTCATATTTAAACAATTTACCCACCAGGACAAAAAGCATGGGATAAAGAAAAACTCCTAAAAGCGTGGCAATACCAATACCGCCAAGCAAAGCCATTCCCATCACTTTTCTTGCTTCCGCCCCGGATCCGGAGGCTAAAATCAAAGGAAGAATCCCCAAAACAAAGGAAAATACCGTCATCAGAATGGGTCTGAACCTCAATTTTGCAGCCTCTACAGCAGAATCAAACAAAGTAAGCCCTTCATCAAATTTCATTTTGGCAAACTCCACAATCAAAATGGCATTCTTCGCTGCCATGGCAATCAATAGGATCAGGGAAATCTGCGCGAAAATATTGTTCTCAAAACTCAGACTGAAAACCCTTGCCAAAGACAAAAACAGAAATGCCCCAAAAATGGCAAATGGGGTACCTAAGAGTATACTCAAGGGTAGGGACCAACTTTCATATTGTGCTGCTAGAATGAGAAATACCAAGAAGAAGGAAAAAGCAAAAATGACTCCTGCAGAACCGGAGGATTTCTTTTCCTGAAAACTCATGCCATTCCAGCTAAAATCCATATTGTCCGGCAACACTTCATTGGCCACTTCTTCCAAGGCATTCAAAGCTTGAATGGAACTGTATCCAGCTGCAGGAACCCCTGTAACCTCTGCCGAACGGAACAAATTGAAACGGTTGGTATATTCAGGACCACTCACCTCTTTGACATCCAAAAACGTACTGATAGGAACAGACTCTCCTTTGTTGTTTTTCACAAAAAACAGTTCCAAACCCTTTTCGTTTTGTCTGTATTCGGACTCGGCCTGCACATAAGCCCTGTAAATTCTGCCAAACTTGGTAAAGTCATTGACATAAGCCCCTCCTAGAAAAGCCCCAAAAGTCTGATACACTTCCTGAAGATTGACCCCGGTTTTCAAAATCTTATCATTATCCAGGTCAATAAAACGCTGTGGCACTGAAGCCTGAAACTGGGTGGAAGCTCGGGCAATCTCCGGCCTTTGGTTGGCAGCCTGGATAAAGGCCAGCGTATTTTCGAAAAGGTAGCCGGGATCTCCACCGGTTTTATCTTGAATCATGATGCTGAAACCTGCCCCAGAACCCAACCCGGGTATGGCTGGAGGACCAAATGCAAAAGCCACTGCATCTTTGATCTCTCTGTTGAGCAGGCCATTGATTTTAGCCACCACATCTTTGGCCGTGATGCCAGGCCGCTCCTCCCAATCTACCAAAGAGATGAAGACAAAAGCCGAATTGGTGCTCAAAGCGTCGGCAAGCATGTTGTAGCCCACAGCTGTTGAATAGTCCTCAATTTCTTCTACTTCTTTCAATATTTTTTCGATTCTTGCAGCCACCTCATCTGAACGCTGAAGGCTGGCTGCACTGGGCAGCTGTATGCCCAAGAAAACATAGCCTTGATCCTCTTCAGGAATAAAGCCTCCTGGAAGTCGGGCACCTAAAATTCCAGCAGCAACTACCGTCAATAAAATCAAAATAGCCCCTCTTTTAAGTTTTCCGGCCACTACGGTCGTAAATGAAGTGTAACTTACAGTCGCTTTGTCAAATCCCCGATCAAAACTGTTAAAAAAGCGGCCCAAGAGCCCTTTTCTTTCTCCCTCTTTTTTTGGCCTAAGGATGAGTGCACATAAGGCCGGAGAAAGGGAAAGGGCATTGATGCTGGAAATGATTACAGAAACTGCAATGGTAATCGCAAACTGCTGATAGAGCTTTCCGGTAATACCAGGAATGGCCACCACAGGAACAAAAACCGCCACCAGCACCAAACTTGTGGCGATAATCGGAGCGGTAACCTCTTTCATCGCTTCGGTAGTGGCCTTTTTGACACCCATGCCTTCTTCCATTTTGACCTGAACCGCTTCTACCACCACAATGGCATCATCCACCACAATTCCAATGGCCAATACCAGTCCTAGCAGAGAAAGCACATTGATGCTAAATCCCAATAAAGGGAACAACATAAAAGCACCGACCAAGGAAATGGGAATGGCCAAGGTGGGGATCAAAGTAGCTCTCCAATCTTGGATAAAAATGAAAACAACCAAAATCACCAATAATAAAGCGATGATCAAGGTCTCAATGATCTCATTGATCCCAGCAGTTATGGGTTTGGTCGCATCCAAGGAAACGAGGTAATCCACTCCTTCAGGGAAGCCTTCAGCTAATTGCGCCAATTCCTTTTTCACATCTTCCGCAACCTGCACGGCATTGGAACCCGGAGATTGATAGATAGAAATCAAGGCTGCATCCTGTGCATTGGTCCGGGTAAAAGCAGAATAGCTCTCCGTACCCAATTCAATTCTGGCAATATCCTTCAATCGGACCTGTGAACCATCCTCATGTGTCCTTACGATAATGTTACTAAAAGCCTCTTCAGTCTGCAACCTTTCGGGCAAACGCACTACATAAGTAAATTCTGTTCCGGGAGGAGCGGGCTCAGCACCAAATTTACCACCGGGAACTATGGCATTCTGACTTCTGATCGCTTGGGTGATCTCTCCAATGGTGATGCCCATTTTGGCCAACATGTCCGGCTTGACCCATATTCTCATGGAATAATCGGAGGCTCCGATCACTGCTACCCGGCCTACACCAGGTATCCTGGCTAACCTGTCCTGAATATTAATAATGGCATAATTACCTAAAAACTGCTGATCATATTGCTGGGTCGGAGAAACCAGGGACAACAACAATAGGATATTGGACATGGACTTTTGGGTGGTGACTCCCAAGCGGGTCACTTCCTCCGGCAACTTGGCCATGGCTGAAGAAACCCGGTTTTGAGTGAAAACCGTGTTCATATCCGGGTCGGTTCCGATATCAAAGGTAACCTGAACACTGACCGTACCATCATTGGAATTGGTAGACTTCATGTAAATCATGTTCTCCACCCCATTGATCTGTTGCTCTAGGGCCGAAGCCACAGATTGCTCCACTGACACCGCATTAGCACCGGTGTATTTGGCACTGACCCTCACCACAGGCGGGGTAATATCAGGATATTGCTCGATCGGCAAGGTGGATAAAGAAACCAAACCAACCGTCACTGTGATGATGGCAATAACAATTGCTACAATGGGCCTCCTGACAAAAAAATGATGTTGTTCTTTCGTTGGGTTTTCCATTATCAATTATTTACAGCCTTTTCAACAATAACCTTTTGACCGGTTTTGACTGTCATCAGTCCCTCCATCAGTACAACTTCTCCTTTAGATAAGCCTGACTGTACCACAAACTGATCTTCAAAACTCTCTAAAATCTCTATTCTTTTTTGACTGACTATCCCATCATCCCCTACCACAAAGACATTGTAAAAGCCCTGAAGTTCAAAAACAGCCCGTTGAGGAACCAACAAGGCATCGGGTAAAAGATTAACTACCCCTCTTACTTTTCCAAATTGTCCAGGCCTTAACAACTTTTGAGGATTGGGAAAAATACTTTGCACCAAAATCGCCCCTGTACCCGAATCCACATTTCTATCTAAAAAGGTGACTTTTCCCTTATAAGGGAAAAGTTCATCATCGGCAAGGAAAAGCGCTAAATTGTATTCCATATCCCTTACCCTTAATTTTTCATCGGCCATGATTTGCCGGGCAAAGGTGATATAATCTTTTTCTGTCAGAAAGAATTCCACTATTATGCTGTCGATTTGGGAAACAGTATTTAGAATAACCGGGTTGGGCGCTCTTCCCACGTATTCTCCCACTTTGGCATTGGATTTTCCTATAATTCCTGTGATGGGCGCATAGATTCTGGAATAACCCTGATTGATATTGGCCAGATTAAGGTTAGCTTCGGCAGCCTTCACCGCTTCTTGAGCGGCATCCCTTCTTGCCATGGCTGCATCCATGTCCCGTTTACTGATGGCGTTGATCTCTGCAAGGGGAACAATACGCGAAAGGTCATTTTCGGCATTGACTAAATTGACTTTTGCTTCAGATAGCCTACTTTGCTCCCTGCTTTGTCCCTCTCTGAGAGGACTGTCATCAATGGTATAGAGCAGTTGGCCCTTTTTGACCTCAAAGCCTTCGTCAAAGTGAATTCTTTCCAGAAACCCATCCACCCTGGCCCTGATCGGGATATCTGCCCTACCATAGACCTGTCCGACAAAATCTTTGGTTATCGGGACTTGTTGTTGTTTAACTTCAACGGCTTTCAGAGTAGGTACTGCCTGCGCAGGCTGATCCTTTTGGGAACATGCGCTAAAGCCCAAAACCAATAAAAGCATGGAAATGTGAACAAGACTCTTCATAGAAAAGATAATTCTTAGAATTTTGGAACAAAATCAAATGTATCAAAATCTAAATTCCTATGAAAACAATTCATTGCAAATAAAAATATAAGGCACAATCTGTATCTTTTTTGCCCATTAATCCCAAATTATCGAAAAGCTTGGTGATTATATTGGATTCACTGATCCTTTGAAAGCCGCATTGCCTCTTTTCTGGTCAATTTTTTGATGAATTCCACTTTCCGGAAGCGCAGTGCACTCCAGTCATCGTCTATGGCCACTTGCCTGACACCCTCTAATTGGTATTTACCTAGTGCTTGCCAACCTGTATCCCTATTGAATTCGCAGGTATATTTTTTAGAGGAGGCTTTTGGGTAACAATACCAAAGGACGGCATCTCCTTCCAACTTAGGATAAATGGCCGCAAAACTGCTTTCAATTTCCGGTAAGGTTTTGACAAAAGCCATAACGAAATGCAGCTTGTCTATACCTTCCAATGATTTCAAAATTTGTGTTTTGGAAACCATTTGATCCATTTCACTTTCAAAGGACTCAGGACTATTGATCACCAGGATATGAGGGTGTTCCTTAAAATTCAGTTTTTTAAAAAGTGGGGTCATTATTTTTCCCAATTAAAGTTTCAGTATCATCAGTCGATAGCTATCATTTATTTTTATTCAATACTTCGTGCAGATCAGTGAAAATATTTTTTATCCCCTGGAGCTTTTCCTGACATCCTTCTTTCCTTTTGCCTTGGTTGCTTAAAGCAACCCTTTAAAGCCCTTAACTCCTTAATGGTTCACCCACTTGGCTCTTTTTCCCACCCTGCAGCCTGGCCCTGAGCTAAAAAGCTCTACAAGAGCTTTTCTTTACGCTCAGTCCCCCGTACATCCTGGCCTCCCGAATCGCATTGCTCTGGGGATTGGTTGTCACTAAATCCCGAGCTATCGGGACCAAAGGGATCATTTTTTTACGCTCCGTCCTACCTTCCCAAATCCTACTTCAATTCCGATTCACCTTTCCCAATCCACTCACGTTTTCCGTCACCTGCTTGGGGTTACCGGTATAGCTGACCGAACCGATACCGGAAACATTCATCTGCAATTCCTCTTCAGCATGCACCGCAATCTTGCCTATACCCGAACTGGTCAAATCCACCTTTTGAGAGATTAATTTAGAAGCATCAATATTACCCAGGCCTTCATTTTCTAAGCGGAATTCCCGGGCAAAGCCCTTGAGTTCCATATTGCCTACAAAATTCAACTCTGCTTTCACCATTTCTGCTTCCAATTCCAACACAATATTCCCCACACCTTTTCCTGAAATAAAGAGTTCGTCTAAATCCAGCATGGAAGAAGTTTTGATCTGACCTGCCCCTTCAAATTCCAATTCTCGCAGATCTTTTAATTGAAGGAAGACTTCAATCTTCTCATTCTTTCCCCAGGATGTTTGGCCTTCTTTGAGACTAATGCTGAGCAAATCTCCCCGCTGCTCTACCTTGAGTTGATCCACCCATTTTGAATCTCCCTCCACGCGAAGAGATTCCGAGTCTCCTTGGGAAAGATTCAAGTTGATGATACCTGATACCCTGAGCCTGTTAAAAGGCTTCAGGCTTCTTTCTTCTTCGACCTGCTCGCCACTATAGATGGAATCACTGGGTTGGCAGGAAAATAAAAGCCCGCCCAAAAAGGCTAGCATCAGAAGGATATTGTTTTTTTTCATAAGCTGGGTTTTTTAGGATACAAAATCTTAATTTGTTCTAAATCGGACAAATATTTGTCGAAATCTGATATCGGATATCTAATATACTGAATTTTACAGAAGAAGTGTTTTTTAAGCGAGATTGATTTTATCGGAGGAGTGGAGCCTAATTCTATCGATGGGCATATGGAATAGACCATGTACTTTACCGCTCAACTTGCATTGAAATGGAGTAAGGGCATGAATATACACCTGCATGAAAAGGGCGAGTCCGGATTGAAAACAGTGGAGTTTCTGATTGCCAAAGTCAACGAAAACCCAGTACTGAAAGGATGTACCTATTTCAGTCATTGTTTTATTCTGGAAGCATTGGATAGCCGGAAACTTGAGGCGACCTGCAAAACCCAGAAAGATGCGCAGATAGGCTATAATGTGATGCCTATTCCCTAGCTATTGGAGCTTGGCATTCCTTTAAAGCAATTGTGCCATAAAGGCAATTTGGAGTTTGAAAGTGAAAATTGTCAGGAAGGCTGGAAATAAATTTTTGGGAATTTAAAACTATTCATAATCAGGTAATTACGGTGATCAGCCGCCATTTTAGAAGAAAATAGTCAATGCTTGGTATAACTGGTCAATACGGCAAGAGTTCTTTCTGATTGATGGAATGGTATTTGCACGTTTTAAAGTAGTTAAATGAATTTGTAACCTTAAACCAAAACAACCATGAAACGTAACGAACTGATTCTTAAACTTCAGGAATGTGCCAATGCATGTTTTCATTGTGCGGATGCCTGCCTTCAGGAAGAAGATGTGAAACACATGAAAGACTGTATCCAAACAGATCATGTCTGTGGTTCAGTATGCTTGACCACAAGTAAGGTACTTTCGGGTAGTTTTGAAGAAGTAAATGAACTGATTAAGTATTGTGCAAAAATCTGTGGAATATGCGCTGATGAATGCGGGAAACATGCACATGACCATTGTCAGGCATGTGCCAAATCTTGTCAAAGCTGCAAAGAAGCTTGTTTGGCTTATCTTAATAATTAGACAAATATCTTGGCTGATCTTTTTCGCATCAGGCTTTTTTTAATTTTTAGATTAAAATTTTAGAGCTGTCGCATGGGGTTTAGCTTGACTTCGATTTCCATGGTGATAATTTTTTAAGTTATCTTCATATCATAAAAGCTATGCCCAAAAAGTCAAACTTCTCCGTATTCAGACCCTATCCCGAGCAGAAAATCTCTGTGCCCAGGTTTTCGGAGGAAGCTGGTTTTTACACCACCCCGCAGCGGTCTTTCAACATGTCCCAAATAAAGGGCAATAACACCAAGCCTGAAAAACTGCTCAAAAAAGCCCTTTG
>NZ_SLAP01000005.1 GCF_007126775.1 Cecembia sp.
ACAAAAAGATCTTTTTTTTTTTTTAAAAAGAGCTGGTTACTTTCAATCAAGGAACCAGAACCTTTTACCACTGAGAAATTGGTCTTGCACAATTCCAATCACAATCTGAACAAGAGCCATCAAAATTATCCCCAGAAAACACCTGGCCATGGATTATAGCAATATTTCCATTAGCATCATAACAAATCGCATTAGCTGTTGTCATATTTATCCACATAAATACAACTGCTATCATAATAACAATTTTATTTTTCATAAACTTTTACTTTAGCTCCCATCGCAATATGCAGGCAGGGATATTAAGCCTGTTCAAAAGTTTACCGTTAAAAAAGAACAGTTTAAAAGTAAAAAAAAAAGAATAGTTGTCAAGTTTAATTTCAAAAATTAACTAAAACTTAACATATAAAAAGAAATTTTTTATATAGTTCTTTTCTTTTTAGTTCATTTGTCTCTTTTAGCTTTTATGTTTTCAATAGTTTATTCAACCAGATTCGATTTTAACTTTACTAGTTTACCCATTCTGTTTCCAATATATCTTACTGCAATTTTACCAAAACTGTCATTTCATAGCGCCACTCCATTAAAAGGATTGAAGCGTCTTCTTCCTACCTGCATGCCAATGGCCCGGCAAACAGTTTTGTCTCCGTATTTCACGTTGATCTTATCCAGGGCCTGATACAGGCGGATCTGCTCCTCGGTATCTTCAAAGAGGTTGATCTGATAGTTTCCGTGGACGAGGTGACTGAAGCGTACGCCGATCAAGCGGATAAGCAGACGGCGTGTGTACAGTTTTTTGAACAGCTCCTTCACCGTTTTAATGAGCGTATGGTCTGCTGAAGTGTAAGGTATGCGCTGCTGTACGGTATGTGTATCAAAGTCCGAATAGCGGATCTTTACACTTATACAGGCTGTAAGCTGCTGTTTTTGCCGCAATTTGCCGGCCAATTGCTCTGTCATTGCGATAAGATTGGCCTCCAGCATCTTTACATCTATGGTGTCCTGCTCGAAGGTATTTTCCGAAGAGATGGACTTGGCTTCTGTGTAGGGTACCACAGGGGAGCGGTCGATTCCATTGGCTTTTTCCCAGATGCTCAATCCGTTTTTGCCAAAAGTAGCCTCCAGCAATTCTGAAGGCATGACTTGTAGGGTTTTCACGGTCTTTACGCCCATATTGTAGAGGGTAAGGGAAGTTTTTTCTCCGATCATGGGAATTTTCCGTACGGAAAGTGGAGCGAGGAAGGGCTTTTCTGTGCCCCGGATTACCTCTTTGTAATTGTTGGGTTTGGCTTCTCCTGTCGCCACTTTGGACACAGTCTTGTTTTCAGAAAGGCCCAGGGAAATGGGCAGGCCGCTTTCCTTCAGGATCTTTTCCCGCAGTTCTTTGGCCATCTTGAAGCAACCAAAAAACCTGTCCATACCGGTATAATCTATGTAAAATTCATCAATGGAGGATTTTTCGAATAGCGGTACCTCCTCCCGGATGATTTCCGTGATTTCATGGGATTTTTGGCTGTATTTCTCAAAATCCCCCCGGACGATCAATGCCTCCGGACATAGCTGCCTCGCGGTCCGCATCGGCATGGCCGAGTGTACCCCGAATTTTCTTGCCTCATAGCTGCAGGAAGCCACCACCCCCCTGTCCCCCGAGCCCCCGATCAGGATGGGTTTGCCATTCAATCTGCTGTCGTACAGTCGCTCCACCGATACAAAAAATGAATCCAAATCCATATGCACTATACTTCTCCCACTACTCATTTTGTCAAATATTTTAACATTTTACTGTTTATAATTTAAACATATTTTATATATTTGAAAAGGGAAATCACAATGTATGACAGTAGCTGACAGAAAAAATGCATCTCAACGCCAATATTAAATTTCTACGCAAGCAAAAAGGCCTCACGCAGGAAACTTTGGCCAATGCTTTAGGCATCAGCAGGTCCAAGCTGGCAGGCTATGAACTGAACATCAATCCTCCTTTGGAAACCATTTTGGAGATGGCGGATTATTTCGGGGTTTCGGTGGATATACTTTTGAGGAAGGATCTGGGCGTACTTTCTGAATACAAACTCAGGCAGCTTTTGGAGACAGATCAGTTTCTCCGGGGCAGGAACCTCCGTATTCTCAGTACCACCGTGGATGCAGAGGGCAAGGAGTTGATTGAAGTAGTATCACAAAAAGCCAAGGCCTCTTATCTGGCAGGCTTTTCTGATCCGGATTTTATAGAAGAGCTGCCCCGCTTTTCTCTGCCTTTTTTGCCCCAGGATAAGAAGCACCGGGTTTTTCAGGTGGATGGGGATTCCATGTTGCCTACTCCCGAAGGTGCCTGGTTGGTCTGTGAATATGTAGATGACTGGTTTTCCATCAAGGATGGGGAAAAATACGTGGTCGTCACCGAACAGGATGGGGTGACGTTTAAGATCGCCTATAATCAGATCAGGGAAAAGGAGCGGCTCTTGCTCTGTTCCAGTAATCCCATTTACAAGCCATTCTATGTCAATATCTCAGATGTGAGGGAAGTGTGGAGGTACAGGTTGATGATGGTGTGAAGGAGAGGTTAGTCTTGCCTGATGCAAGCAGGAGCGAGAAGCGAGAGTTTAGAGAAAAAGAGACAAGAAGCAAGAAGTAAAGAATTTGGGAAGTGGGATTTCGGATGTGATTTTGTTCTGAGAAGAAATATAATCTCATTTCAAAGACAAAATTCATTTAAATCCGTTATACTTTGTAATACCTTATTGCTGACGCCCAAGTTTTGCATTGATTTTCATGTTAGTTATGCGCAGTAGCGTAAAAAGCAATGCATGATTTCGGGTTTAATTGACATGTTGAATTATCCTCACCCTTTAAAGAGTAATATTATGAAAGAATATGCAGTGATGGAGACTCCATTGGGTAATGTCCGGGCAGAAGCCTGGGATGGATACCTGGTCAGGTTACAGTTTACCGATGAAGCGGTGACTGACACATTTTTGGATGGCGTCCTGATGGACGTAAGGATACAGCTTGGGCTGTATTTTCAGGGAAAACAAGACACCTTTGATATTCCTGTTGCTTTTGGAGGTACAGACTTTCAGCATCAAGTTTGGATGGAAGTCAATAAAATACCTTTTGGTGAAACAAGTACCTATGAGAAAATTGCCAATAATATTGACAGGCCATCAGCAGTCCGAGCAGTCGGAACGGCCATAGGTGCTAATCCCATTTTGATTATGCTTCCCTGCCATCGAATTGTGGGCAAGCAGGGACAACTCACTGGTTATGCAGGTGGGCTTTGGCGTAAATCTAAGCTTTTGGAAATGGAGCAAAAAGAAAAAGCAGGTGTTCAGGTGAAGATGGAATTTTAATTTTAGGAATGCCCTATTGCTTTGCTCCGGTAAAGCGGTTTTACCTAGGATTTACATTTTTTTCTCTGCCCAAAAGCCTTATTTTTGCGTAGCTTATTTGAAAATTAAACTTTAAAAATATGTCTTCAACAAAATATGATGTGATTGTGGTAGGTTCAGGCCCGGGAGGATATGTGGCGGCCATTCGCGCCTCTCAGCTTGGATTAAAAACTGCAGTGGTAGAAGCTGCCGAATTGGGTGGTATCTGTTTGAACTGGGGTTGTATCCCTACCAAAGCATTGATAAAGAGTGCTCAGGTTTTTGAATATATCAACCATTCGGAAGATTACGGCATCAAAGTTAAAGGTGCTGAAATGGATTTTGGTAACATGATCAAAAGAAGCCGTGATGTGGCTGGAGGTATGTCCAAAGGCATTCAGTTCTTATTTAAGAAAAATAAAATCGACCAATTAATCGGTTGGGGCAAAGTACAGCCTGGCAAAAAGGTAGAAGTTGAAGATAACGACGGCAAAAAAACAGTCTACGCTGCTGAACATATCATTATCGCCACAGGTGGAAGGGCCAGAGAGCTTCCTGCATTGAAAATAGATAATGAAAAAATTGTCGGTTACCGCAAAGCGATGGTCCTTGATAAAAAGCCTGAGAAAATGGTGGTTGTTGGTTCTGGTGCCATCGGTGTTGAGTTCGCTTATGTTTACAGCGCTATCGGTACAGAAGTGACTGTAGTGGAATTTATGGACAGAATTGTCCCCAATGAGGATGAAGAGGTATCCAAAGCCTTGGAGAGAATCTACAAGAAGAAAGGGATCAATATCATGACCAGCACCGAGGTGACCGCTGTGGATACCAAAGGTAAGGGATGCAAAGTGACTGTCAAGGATAAAAAAGGGAAAGAATCCGTCATCGAGTGCGATATGGTATTGTCTGCTGTGGGGGTTGTCTCCAATGTAGAAAATATCGGTTTGGAAGATGTAGGTATCCTGGTTGAAAAAGGTAAAATAAAAGTAGATGAGTTCTATAAAACCAATATGCCAGGTTATTATGCCATTGGTGATGTGACGACGGGTCCTGCTTTGGCGCATGTGGCTTCTGCTGAGGGTATTATCTGTGTAGAGAAAATTGCCGGTCACCATCCTGAAGCCCTGGATTACAATAATATCCCAGGTTGCACCTATTGTGTGCCGGAAATTGCTTCTGTGGGCTATACCGAAGCCAAGGCCAAAGAGGCTGGCTATGACGTCAAAATAGGGAAATTCCCATTTTCTGCGTCTGGAAAAGCTTCAGCTGCCGGAGCTAAGGACGGTTTTGTGAAACTGGTATTTGATGCCAAGTATGGTGAACTTTTGGGAGCCCATATGATCGGTGCCAATGTGACTGAGATGATCGCGGAAATTGTAGCTATTCGCAAACTGGAGACTACAGGGCATGAGCTGATAAAGACGGTTCACCCTCACCCAACCATGTCAGAAGCCATCATGGAAGCTGCTGCAGCTGCTTATGATGAGGTGATTCATATTTGAT
>NZ_SLAP01000078.1 GCF_007126775.1 Cecembia sp.
AAATAAAATCATGAAAAATTACAATGTTAAGCGAATTTTCGGAATGGCTTTTCTTTCTCTCTTACTGGTGTTTGGATTTTTCACGGTAGGTTTTTCTCAAGAATCAGCTACACCAAGCCAGTTTAAGCCAACTACTTGTACTTTAGACGGCAGTACAAAATGTAAAAAACCTGGAAAAGGTTGTACAGCTGTAAAAGGTTGTCCAGGATTAGCGGATTGGTTGAAGGCAGGTGCTGATGCGGCCAAAATAGTAGGTGCGATTAAAAAATGATAATAGTGGATTAAATTCAACTAAAAGGGCTGTCTCTTAAATCATTTTCTAAATATTGTTTTATTTTTAATTTGGCTTTTTTGAGACAGCCTTTTTTGGATATTGATAGGTATATGATTAGGTTTATTTTAATTCTATTGATTTTCATTGTTGGGTGTAAGCCTAGGATTCAGGATTTAGACATATGTATTCGGGAAAAAGAGGCCCAACTAACAGACTTTCATTTAAGGACGGACAGCTTGGGTGTAGTGGGCGCTTTCAGCTTTACTGCATTCGAAAAGGATCAAATTGAATTCCTTGCAGCTTGGAACGAGGCGTTAAATGCTATCGATATTTATAATCTTGATGAAGGTAGCATAATTGATCGGATTATTATTGATGAAGAAGGACCAAAAGGAATACCAAATGTGGATGCACTTTTTTATCAAGAAGATATTATTTATCTCATTGATGCTGCTTCCAAGAGAATACTCAAGGTGGGATTTGATCACCGTATTGAATTGTTAAATCTTCGAAATATTGATTTTAACGATTCCAGAAATCCTGATATGGTCTTTTTTAGTGTATCTCCGGAATTTGGATCAGTGCCCCTAATCCATGACCATTTAGTCTATTTTCCTGTTGGTACACAAACTAACTTTGAGAGCGTTGATTACTATAAAGAAAATGTGGTTGGCGTCTATGACCTTCAAGAAAGTCAGGGTATCTTATCTTTTGGAAATTGGGACAAAGGTTATGTTCAAAAAAATGGGTATTTTGGATCTTTAGGAGAAGTATCTCTAAGCAGATTCGAAGATGGAATAGCTATATCATTTCCAATAAGCCCTGTTGTAAGCCTCTATGATTGGCATGGTGAAAAGGTCAAAGATATATGGATGGCCAGTCAGACCTTTCCCAAGCAAATGGAAGGATTGCCAAGATATAATGATGATCTCCAAAGAGAGCGTAATTTTCTTATTACCAGTCCTTGGTTTTTGAAGACATTCTATCATGCTAAAAAAAAATCGTTAATCCGATTTGAAAAAAAAGAACAGCGTTTAAAAAAACCAGATCAAACCTTAAATAGTACCCTTTTTGGAGAATGGTATTTACATGTCTCCAATGATGATTCCTTTTTTGTTTGCATTGATCAGTATGAAATTAGTGGAAATGACCATTTTCTTCCTATTTCTTTTCCTTTTAAGGATGGGATTTTAATTAAAAAATTGAATGATGAAAATGAAAGTATACTTGAATTCTCCTATCTTGAAATTCAGTAATTATCACGTATTTATAGGGCTTATGTTGTTTTCAACAGGGTGCAAACAATCCGAAATTTATAAATATAGTGAAGGCATTTTTCTCTATCTGGATTATTTGGGGGTGGATATTAAAAAAGGTCAAACAATATTACTCATTCCTTATGGGGACTGTTCTTTATGTATTGAGCCTGCTATTGACTATTTGAAGTTTAATGATCCATTAGTTGATTTGGTAATCATAACTGGTGAATATTCTGCGGATTACCAAAGAATACAAGATATAATATATGATCCAGGTGGGAAATTTAAACTATATGAGACGGGGATATTTGGTCCTGTAATCTTTAAAATTGAGACCGGGAAGGTCAAAGGTTTAATAAATTTACAAGCTAGTACTCAAATGGAATTTGAAAGATTAATCGATGGATATACACAATTATGAAGTTTCATGTATTCATTTTATTTTTCACTTTTCTCATTTGCTTTGAGCTAGCTGCCCAAGAAGGTTATTATTATTATGGTTGTGAGAATTGTGCAATGACTTCCTTGGTGCCTTTTGGGGACAAGAAAGTAGTGACTTATTTAGAAAATTCCAATGCCAATAAATCAAAAATATTTTTACTCAATAAGAGTAACCTAGGCCTAGATACATTGACAGGCTGGCTCCAGGGATATACCAAAATCATCAAGACTGGAAATAATTCATTTACATCAATAGGTGATGCTACTGTAAACTACTTTTTTCAAGATGATAAAATTGGAATTGAGAGGGCAATAGGCGTAAGGCACTTCCCAAAAATCACCATAAATGGATTGACTATTGGAATGCCAATGGTTTTTTGGAACAGTTATGTTGTAATTCCATTTAGGTCATTTGAGTATGCAAAAAATAAAAAGCAACAGGGGCTTAAAGGTATTCGCAGCCAATTTTATGTATTGCCTACCAATTCTTTGATAAACAATCCAGATGCAACGGCTTCTTTTAAAAATTATTATGGAGGACTGGTTCCTCAGGAAACAAACTATATTATTGACGGAAAAACAGATCATGTGAATAGGGGTTTTATTCCTTTGACTGAGCAAGTTGTTATTGAAACATCAGAATATTATGATCCTGCATATGCTATCAATGGATCAAAGCTTCTCATTTTAGATAGGAATGAACAAGTACTTTATGAGGTTATTGAGAAGGAAGGAGAGGTCAAAACCAGAAGAATTTTGTTGAATATAGATAGGGGGAAATTCCGAATGGCAGATGTTTATATAGACTTGGAAGTGTCTAAAGATTACCTCTTGATACATAATAAAACCGAGAATAATAATGAACTTTGGGAGTTGGACACCTCTCGTAATTCTTTCAAGGCAATTGGAAAAACACCTTTTCATCCATACCTCATAGATGTTGGGTATTTTTACGTCAAGCTTCTTAATGATAAAAGGGTAGATATTCTAAGGCTTCCTTTATTTTGAAAATTACATCCAAATAACAAATTATGATCTATTTGGTATTGAAATACGAGGGTATATGACTGTATTAAATACACTTCTATCCTATAGCAAGAATTTGTCTGTTTCGATTGTCGACCTAAAGTGATAAATAGTAATAATTCTCTATTTTTGTCCCAATCAACCTTTACCAATGGATATCATTTTAAAGTATTTTCCTGACCTTACAGAAACGCAAATAGAAAAATTTTCTAGGCTCCAGCCCCTTTACGAGGAATGGAATGAGAAGATCAATGTGATCAGCAGGAAGGACATGGAGTATTTTTATGAAAGACATGTCCTGCATTCCTTGGGGATAGCCAAGGTGATGGCTTTCCAGTCTGGTACGAAGGTCTTGGACATTGGTACCGGTGGAGGTTTTCCCGGGATTCCTTTGGCCATTTTATTTCCTGAAACGCATTTTCATCTGGTGGATTCTATCGGTAAGAAAATCACAGTAGTGAAGGAGATAGCCAAGGCTCTGAAATTGTCCAATGTAGAGGCCCAGCAGACGAGGGCAGAAGCCTTGGTCAGGAGGTATGATTTTATTATCAGCCGGGCCGTTACCCGTTTTGCTAATTTTTATCCTTGGGTAAAAGGAAAATTCAGGAAAGAGGATTTCAATGAATTCCCCAATGGCATCTTTTTATTGAAAGGAGGAGACGTGGATGAGGAAATGGAAGAAAGACAGGTCAGTTATGTGACCTACCTTTTGGAAGATTATTTCAAGGAGGAATTTTTTGAGACCAAGAAAGTGGTTTTTGTGCCCTGGGAGGGGAAAAGATGATGCTTAGAGGCGAGAAGCGAGAGGTTAGACTTTGAGACAAGAGACAAGAAATAAGAGATAAGTAAAAAGGTAAAAGGCAAAAGGGAAAAGGGAATGTCAAAAAAAGTGGATTGTCGGAAGTTGGATTAGAGTGTCAGGCCTGGATTTTAGAATTTGAGATTTTTTTAAATAGCACATTTCCCGTGAAACCAACTTTTCAGTTTGACGTAATTAGCCATTAAGAGCCACTTAGATTTTAGCCTCATTTTTTATAGGGAGCCTGAACAAATAAGGGGTGATGCATTGATTCCTAAACAACAAACAGCACTACTATGGGAAAAGTAAAAGAAGTAATCGAAAATTTAGGCCTTCAGTACGTAGAAGAAGGCGCTCAGGACATCGTAACTTATGATGATGTGAATGCAGCTCAGCAAGCTTGGTGCGATGCGCTTGTCAAAATCGGACAGATTTACAGTGAAGGTGGAGACTACCGAGTATTTGCAGAGCAAGTGTTGACAGAGGCATACAATTACGACCATGGAAAGGTTTTCTTCAAACCGACATTAGCCTTTGGGGAACGGACATTTAGAAATACCAAAAAAGGGGCATTGTCCTACTTTGTTGGTGGTGATGCCGATTATCCCGAGGATGCCGGTTTTGCATTGAAACCTTGGGTAAGTGCACGTTATGAGAATACAGGAGGAAACCGTCAGGGAATCCAGATTTATGGTTCAGTGGCCATTACCATGGGTAATGTATATGTTACCGACAAAGAGGGAAATGAAGTTAAGGTGGATAAGACCTGGGTCTTTAGGAAGGGAGCAGATGGTAAGCTTAGAATTATCGTCCATAAATCAGCCTTGCCTTTTTCTCCAGGATAAATCCTTATGGTCAATTGATGGGTTGAAGTTTTCCTCTGAACACTGTAAAATTCTCATCTTCCTGGTCTGTACTAGTCGGCTTCATCCACCAGATTTCATTATCAATGACCCGGTAGCTATCGTAAAACATGGTAGGGAGGTTGACTGAAATTATTTCTCCATCAACTAGGGCGACTGTACGTTCTTTGGCTTTCTCTAAGATGGAATTTTTTAAATCTTCATCAGCCTCCCCTTTTCGTACTTTTTCCCAGCTACCTAGTTCAGCAATAGAAGGCCCTGGCTTGTAATGGATCAAAAGCACTTCTCCGATTTTTTCCAGACTTTCAATGGAAGAGGGAAAAGGGATGTCCAACTGATTGCCACTGAGTATACCGTACCGGACCTGTGCATAGTCCATGCCCTCATTTTCATAAAATCCTTCCAAATCCAATTTTTGAGCAGATTCCAAAACCGGTTCATCCTCTTTCCATGAATAGGTATAGAGTATGGGTTCATTTTGAAAAATCAGGTATAGTTTTTCTTCTTGCGCATCGTAAAAAAAGCGTGGACGGAAATCTTCAAAGGGGTAGGCCTTGCCGGATAGAAACTTGCTGCCTTCGGGAAAGGGGATCATTTGCTTTGTTTCCCGGTTTTCAAGATTTGTGAGCAGTAAGTTTCTTCGCTTTTGGAAAAGCTCAGTCCCCATCTCTTGCACCTCATCCATCAGGTCCAGATGATGGAGCACATAGGTCGTCCCCTTTTTCTGGATTACTTGGTTTTTCCTGAAAATATCCACGCCCGCATGGATGCTAGTTTGGGGTTGAAAAACACGGTCTTGAAAAAGCAATTCCCCCCCAGTAGAAAAGACCCTAAGTCCAAAAAGTTTATCTGCAACCACCACATTTCCCTCAGGGGTTAAGGATAGGTTGTCTGCAATCATGCTGAATGCCCCTGGCACATCGCCCTCTTTGGCCCATTCATGGATGGGGTTTCCATCCCTGTCAAACACATAGATTTTGGAAGTTGCAGCATCTCTGAAGAAAAGATGATCCTCATTGGCATTTTGAAAGAGGAATAAAGAGGCCAAGATATTATTTATTTTAATGCTGTCAATGGCTACGATTTCAAATCCGGTATCAGTTGAAGTCTTGGATTTCTCCAGCTTGCTGTTACAGGCATTTAGAATAAACCCTAAAAGCAGCGGCAGAAAGTAATGGTATAGTTTCATTTGATAAACTTTGATTTCAAATGGGGATTTATTGTTTTTATTCGCTAAACCAGCAAAATCAACATTTAAAGAAGATTCTTCTGAACCACAACCTGTCCCGAAAATCGGAAAAAGAAACAAAAGTGCATATAAGCATTCCATTCCCTTAACTTATTTGTCTCCAAAACAACTCGTGTATGTCTTGGTACTTAGTACATTGTACTTCGTTCATTTTTGTCTTAAGTCTTGAGTCTAGCTTCTTTCGTCTAATCAAACCATTCCCCCAACTCCCAAAAGCAGGTAAATTCCTGCTGCAATAGCGGCACCAAGAATAGGTCCCAAAACCGGTACCCAGCTATAGCCCCAATCACTACTTCCTTTCCCTTTGATCGGTAAAATTTGGTGCATGAGTCTGGGACCGAAATCTCTGGCGGGATTGATGGCATATCCGGTAGTACCCCCCATGCTGAGACCGATTACCCAGACCAAAAAAGCAACTGGTAAGGCACCCAAAGAACCTAAACCGATAGGTGTACCATTTTCGTCCTGTATGAAGGGTTCGGTAGAATATAAAATGACAATGATCAATACAGATGTACCCACTATCTCTGAAACCAGGTTGGAGGGTAAATTACGAATGGCAGGTGCCGTACCGAATGGGGCAAATTTCAAATCTTTGTCTTCCGTGGCATTAAAGTGATCTTTGTATACCAACCACGCGATTCCTGAACCAAACATAGCACCTAAAATTTGAGCCAGTACATACCTGGGGACATCTATCCAAGGAAAATCTCCTGTGATGGCCAAAGCGATGCTAACGGCCGGATTTAGGTGCGCACCACTGTAAGGGCCAGCTACTACAACTCCAATAAATACTCCCAATGCCCAAGCTGTGGTAACGACAATCCAGCCGCTGTTATTCCCTTTGGTTCCGTTAAGTACCACATTCGCCACCACTCCCGAACCCATGGCCAAGAGGAGTGAAGTGCCTACAAACTCTGCTACAAATGCATCCATTATTCTACCCAGTTTTTAGAACGTTCTATTGCCTTATGCCAAAAATGTAAAAATTTTTCCGCTTTTGCGGCATCCATCTGGGGATCAAACCGCCTGTCAGTTTCCCACAAGGCTTTTAACTCTTCCTCACCTTTCCAGAATCCCACGGCCAAACCTGCCAGGAAGGCAGCCCCCAAAGCTGTTGTTTCAATGATTTTTGGCCTTTGGATAGCACAGTTTAAGATGTCTGATTGGAATTGCATCAGAAAATTATTGGCCGTAGCGCCACCATCCACCCGCATTTCTTTCGTAGTTTCTCCACTGTCTTTTTCCATAGCTTTGATCACATCATAGACCTGGTAGGCAATAGCTTCCAGAGCAGCCCGGGTCATATGGGCTATGGTCGTCCCCCTTGTGATTCCGAAAAATGCTCCCCTGGCGTTTTGATCCCAATGGGGTGCTCCCAGTCCTGCTAGTGCGGGGACAAAATAAACACCGTCATTGTCTTCCAAACTGATGGCCAATTCTTCACTCTCTTTGGCATGACCAAAGAATTCAATCCCATCCCGAAGCCATTGAATTGCCGCTCCCCCGATAAATACTGATCCTTCTAAAGCATAATTGACCTTCCCATTTACTTCCCAAGCAATGGTAGTCAATAGCTTATTGTTGGATTTGACAGGCTTTTCCCCTGTATTCATCACCAAAAAGCAACCTGTACCATATGTGGTCTTGGCCATTCCGGGTTGTGTGCAAAGCTGACCAAATAAGGCTGCCTGTTGGTCTCCTGCTATTCCTGCAATGGGGATTTTGTGCGAAAGGATATCTCCGGATGTTTCTCCATAAATTTCTGAGGAAGATTTCACTTCAGGTAAAATGCTTGTAGGTATGTCAAAAAGTTCCAATAAGTCTTTGTCCCATTGCTTTTCATGGATATTATAAACCATAGTCCTGCTTGCGTTGGTAATGTCAGTGATGTGATTGCGTCCACCGGTAAGTTTCCAGAGCAACCAGGTATCCACTGTGCCAAAAGCCAATTCTCCTTTTTGCGCTTTTTCTCTAGCCCCTTTTACATGATCCAAGATCCATTTGATTTTAGTGGCAGAGAAATAGGCATCCAGGATCAGGCCTGTTTTTTCAGCTATCACTTCTGCCTTCCCATGGCTTTTGAGTTCGTCACAGTAAGCAGCAGTTCTCCTGTCCTGCCAAACGATGGCGTTGTAAATGGCTTTTCCTGTTTTCCGATCCCAAATGATCGTAGTTTCCCTTTGATTGGTAATGCCAATGGCAGCAATATCCACCGCCTTGATTCCCTGACTGGTCAGTGCTTCAATCATTACTGCAGACTGGCTGGACCAAATTTCTTGGGGATCATGTTCCACCCAACCTGATTTCGGAAAATGCTGTTTGAAGTCTTTTTGTTCTACAGAGACTATCTGACCTTTTTTGTCAAATACAATGGCTCTGGAGCTTGTGGTACCTTGGTCTAAGGATAGGATGTATTGGGACATGAGGGTTGGTGGTTATATGGGTTAATTCAGTGAATAGTTAATTGAGATATTGGTTTACAATTGAAATATTGTAGAAATTTGGTGGAAATACAATTGAAATTTTGATCAGATGCATATTTCTAAGTATTTCGACGAAGACATATTTCAATCTATTTCAATATATATTTATTTGCCAATTTTTCGAAATCTTCAAGTTCTTGAGCCATCCATTTTTCATCTTTCCCCATTTCTTCAGCCATCAGTTGAGC
The DNA here is from genome assembly GCF_007126775.1 of Cecembia sp. GTDB lineage: Bacteria > Bacteroidota > Bacteroidia > Cytophagales > Cyclobacteriaceae > Cecembia. Next base: position 8,586 of record NZ_SLAP01000078.1, read on the forward strand.
GACTTTTGGGGCCATGTCCATTGCTGCCCTGGCATCCAACATCAATATCCGCATCCTCCTGCTCAAAATATCTTCCACTTTCATGGCCATTTCGTGTCGGGTACTCCAGATGACTTCTGCTTGCGTATAAGGGTAATCCGGATGCAATGGCTTACCCAATTCAGGGTTGTCTCTCATCAACTTTTGGATAAAAGATGCATCAGCGCCGTAGCCTTTCCAATGTCCTTTTTCAGGGTTATCCGTGAATCCATGGTAACGGATTTGAGCAGATGTGGAAGCTGGAAGGCTTTGGTTGGTTATCTTGGAAAACTCCTCCACTGTATCTTCCCCCATTTTCCGAAATGTGGTCCATTTACCTCCTGTGATGGACACCAATTTACTTTGGGATACAATCACCTTATGGGATCGGGAGATTTCTTTGGTTTTGGCGCTTCCTTCTTTGGGAGCAGCCAATGGACGCAGCCCGGCAAATACTGATTTTACATCCTGTCGGGTGGGGGCTTTGGTAAGATAGGCCTCTGCGGTTTCCAAAATAAAATCTACTTCCTTGCTCAGGGCTTCAGGTTCCAGTTTGGCTTTCTCCCTCAGTGTATCTGTGGTACCTACCACGAGTTTATCCAACCAAGGTACAGCAAATAAGACCCTTCCATCTGATGTTTTGGGAATCATCAGGGCATCTTTTCCTCCGAGGAAAGATTGGTCTAAGACCAAGTGAATACCCTGTGAGGGTTGAATGCTTTTAGGCACTCCTGGCTGATCCATCTGAAGGATCTTATCAGCAAAAACACCTGTGGCGTTGACCACCATTTTGGCATCAATTTCATGTTTTTCTTTACTCAGTTCATCTCGTACTTTGAGGCCATTGATTTGCCCTTTCTTGTCTTTCAAAAGGTCGGTTACCCGCATGTAATTCAACATGCAAGCCCCCATTTCATCACAGGTCATGGCTACACTGAGTGCCAGCCGGGCATCATCAAACTGTCCATCGTGATAAACCACTCCGCCACTTAATCCTTCCTGCTTGATTTGAGGTAACCGCTGTATAGTTTCTTTTTTAGATATAAATCTTGATTTTCCCAGTCTTAACCGACCTGCCATCCAATCATATATTTTGAGTCCAATGCTGTATTGCAGCCGGTCAAAAAGTGTATAGATAGGAATAATAAAAGGCTGGTTATAGGTCAGGTGCGGTGCATTTTGCAATAACCTCCCTCTTTCTTTTAAGGCCTCAAATACCAGTGAAATGTCTCCTTGAGCCAAATACCTCACACCTCCATGAACGAGTTTCGTGCTTCTGCTGGAAGTACCTTTGGCAAAATCTGCTTTTTCTACCAACACCACGGAAAGCCCCCTGGACAGGGCATCCAAGGCCACTCCTAATCCGGAAGCACCGCCGCCGATTACGGCAATATCCCACACTTTCCCTTTTTTCCTGACTTGCCTTAGGTTCTCTATTCTATCCATTTTGAATCGATTTCTTCAAAAATAAGAAAAAAGGAAACAAAAAGAAATTAAAGGAAAGTAAAATGCTAGTTTTTTTGCTTTAAAACTTTCATTTCGTGATTATTCCTTTTAAATTTATCAAAAAAAGAAACCCTTATGACCATTGCGGAAAGACATAAATATATTTTGGATGCTTTGTCGAAGGCTGGTTTCGTCACTGTAGCGGACCTGAGCCATGACTTGGATGTTACCATGGTAACTATCCGAAAAGATCTGAAAATACTGGAAGACAAAGGTCTGCTTTATCGTTCACATGGATCAGCTACACCCGTTTCCCCTTATGTGAATGACCGATCTGTCAGTGAAAAAAAGTTGGTAAGGGTAGAAGAGAAGACCAAAATAGCTTTGTTTGCTAAAGACTTGGTGGATGAAGATGATGCTATTATTATTGGTTCCGGGACCACGGTGGTTGCTTTTGCACAGGCTATTCCCAAAAACAGGAAACTAACGGTTTTGACAGCAGCTATGAATGTTACTTTGGCTTTGATCGATGCACAAGAAGTAGAAATTGTGCAATTGGGAGGAGTGGTCAGAAAAAGCAGCAGTTCGGTGGTAGGACATTATGCTGAGGAAATGTTAAAGCAATTTGCCTGTTCCAAACTGTTTTTAAGTGCAGACGGTATCAGTTTAGATTATGGATTGACTACTTCCCATATGATGGAGGCACATTTAAACGCGCTGATGATGAAGGGGGTGCAAAAGACAATTGTCCTAGCAGATTCCAGTAAATTTGGCAAGAAAGGTTTTGGTAAAATCTGTGATTTGGAGGATATAGATATGGTCATTACCGATACGGGCATCCCCGATCTTTACCGGGAAAAATTGGAGGAGATGGGGATTGAAGTGCGGGTGGTTTAGGAGTTTTGAACTTTTTTAATCGTTTAGGGAGCGTTATTTTTAGGTTTGTGTTTTTTTGAGTCAAGATAGTAAAGGATTTTTTATAAGGTTTTAGCTTGTTTCAAGCATGTTTTTAATAGAAAATTCGGCAAAAAGTGTATTTCCGATGGGCGAAATCGATTTCGTAAATTAATCTTATAAGTCATTAAACAAGCCTTGTATTTGTACTAATTTTAAAGGGAGTTAAGGATTAAACAAGGATTTCATTCATTGAATTAAAGCATTTTGATGATGAATTTCTGATCCAAAACTAAATTTTGAAAATTTTTCCTGATGAAAAGAACCAATCTTCAATCTACTATAAAACCCATTTAACATGAAAAACAAACTTTACAAAAGACTGGGTCTTGTTATTCTCTTCCTAGCTTTGTCTGTATATGTCTATGGACAAGGAAGGGTTGTACAAGGAACTATCACAGATGATCAAGGAGAGCCAATTCCTGGCACAACTGTGGCTGTGAAAGGTACAACAATTGGCACCGTTGCCGATATTGATGGTAAATATAGTCTTAATGTTCCTGATAGGGGAACTTTGGTTTATTCCTTTATAGGGTTTGAAAGCCAAGAGATTATTTTAGGAAATCAGTCAACCATTAATGTTCAACTCACTCCACAAATATCGGATTTAGGAGAAGTGGTGGTAGTAGGCTATGGTGTTCAGAGGAAATCAGATCTTACAGGATCAGTATCATCAGTTGGGTCTCGGGAAATTAAGCAGGTGGCAATTGCCTCATTGGATCAGGCCCTACAGGGACGTGCATCTGGGGTTCAGGTAACCCAGGCCTCTGCGGCACCTGGAGGTGGGGTTTCTATTAGGGTTAGAGGGGGAAATTCAATAAATGCCTCAAATGAACCCTTATATGTCATTGATGGAATTCCCATATTTCCCAATAATGCAACATTTTCCCCGGGGAATACAGGAGGTGGGCAGCCCCAAAATGCCCTTGCTAATCTAAATCCAGGTGACATAGAATCCATGGAAATTCTTAAGGATGCCTCGGCAACCGCTATTTATGGTTCAAGAGGTGCTAATGGTGTGGTTATAATTACAACCAAGAGAGGTAAAGCTGGAGCCACTAATGTCGACTTTGAGAGCTATTACGGGGTGCAGCAAGTTGCTAGAAAACTCCCATTACTCAATGCTGAGGAATTTGCCATCATAGCCAATGAAGCACGTGAAGGTAGGGGGTTATCACCCATTTTTTCACAGCAAGAAATAGCTAATTTTAGAAATAATAGTACCGATTGGCAGGATGAAGTTTTCCGTGATGCTCCTATTCAGAATCATCAGGTAACCATTTCTGGAGGGGACAGCAAAACCCGTTATGCTATTTCTGGAAACTATTTTAATCAACAGGGCGTGATTCTGAACTCTGGGTTTGAAAGGGGTTCCCTTAGAGTTAATGTAGATAAGACCTTGAACAATAAATTAACTGTTGGAAATTCATTTTCAATATCAAGAGCTGTCAATAACCAACAGGTTACCGATCAGACAAGAGGGGGTGTTGTAAATGGGGCATTGGTTTTCTCGCCCACCTTACCTGTATTTGATTCAGAAGGAAATTTCACTTTTGATAACAGTTCAATCCCAGGGTCTCAACAAGTAGGTAACCCTGTGCAGGATGCATTAGAGACTTTGAATAAAACAGTTACCAATAGGTTTTTGGGCAATGTGTTTCTTGAATGGAAAATGATCGATAATTTGGTTTTCCGTGCTTCTGGAGGAATGGATTATCAGGCTGGAAGAAGGGATTTTTATGCACCAAGCACCAACAATAGGGGTAGAAATGCCTTCGGTTCGGCATTGGTTCAGGCAAACAATGTTTTTAGTCCAGTCGGGACACTTACCTTAAATTATGATAAAAAATTTGAACAAAGCCATTTAACGCTTTTAGGTGGATATGAAAGTCAATCACAAATGGTAGATTTCATTGGTGCTTCAGCCACCAATTTTCCGACTGATGCTTTGGGATCTGATAACTTAGGTCTTGGCCAAATTGTGGGAACGCCTTTCTCTGGTAGGAATTTGTGGAGATTGGACTCTTGGTTTGGAAGGGTAAACTACACCCTTTTTGATAAGTTTCTCTTTACAGGGACTTTTAGAGCTGATGGTTCCTCAAGATTTGGGGCCGGCAATAAGTGGGGGTATTTTCCTTCTGCTGCAATTGGTTATAACATGAGCAATGAGCCTTTTGTGAATAATATCAATTGGTTAAGTACGCTAAAACTTACGAGTAGCTGGGGCTTAACCGGTAACCAAGAAATTGGCTTATACCAATCTTTGTCTCAATTAAACACACAAAGAAATGCCTTCGGGAGTGTTATAGCTATTGGTTTGGCACCAGGTCGAATTCCTAATCCTGATTTGAGATGGGAAAAAACAAATCAGGTGAATATAGGATTAGAAATTGGTTTGATAGAAGATAGGATATTTTTTGAAGCAGCCGCATATTACAAAAGGACACAGGATTTATTATTGCCTCTTGACTTACCAAGAACTACAGGCTTTTCCACTATCCTTCAAAATATTGGAAGTGTAGAGAATAAAGGTCTGGAAATGGCTGTTAACAGCACCAACTTGACAGGCGCCTTCAAATGGTCTACCAATGCCAATATTACTTTTAACAGAAATAAGGTTTTGGAATTAGGTCCGGGAGAAACTTTCCGTCTAGCACCAGGTACAGGTGATGGTCACTTGCAAATTGGAAATTCAAGTATTTTACAGGTAGGATCACCCGTCGGTAGTTTCTTTGGTCTCGTGACTGATGGGATTTATCAATTAGGAGATGAGATTACTCCTGGTAGCAGTTCATTTGGTTCAGTAGGACCTGGAGATATTCGCTATGTTGATGTGAATGGTGATGGAGTAATTGATAACAATGATAGAACTATCATTGGTGATCCTCAGCCAAAGTTTTTTTACGGGATGAATAATGATTTCAGTTACAAAAACTTTGACCTTTCGATCTTCATAGTTGGATCGTATGGAAATGATGTCTGGAACGTCAATAGCCATGAACTATATAGAAATGATGGTGCCACTAATAACATAAGGGGTGTTATGAATAGATGGACTCCAGATAATCCAAACAACGAGTGGCCTAGCTCTAGGACCAGACCTTTTGTGCTTTCTGATAGGCATATTGAAGATGCCTCCTTCTTAAGAATAAGGACAATTACCCTTGGTTATAATTTACAGACATCAGGAATTAATTGGTTGAGGTCCTGCAGGGTTTATTTGCAAGGACAAAATCTATTTACATTCACCAGTTACACAGGCTTCGATCCAGAAGTGAATTCATTGGGTCAAAACCCAATAGGAATTGGTATTGATAGGGGTACTTTCCCAATGGCCAAGTCATTTATATTGGGAGTGAATTTTGGTTTGTAAAATCCAGTCTTTTCAATTCAATAATTAATTAAATAGAGATCAAGATGAAAATCAGAAACATATATTTAACAGGAATAGTATTGCTAGGCATGCTATTCAATTCTTGCGAAGATCCTCTGCAGGAACAGGTATTCAGTTTTATCGCTCCTGAAAATTTCTATAGAACTGCCACTGATGCAGAAGCAGCATTGGTCGGGGTTTATGCGGGTTTCAGGTTAATCCATATGTATGATAGACAATATATGATTGGAGATATGGGATCTGACGATACCTTTACCGGTGAATTCAGAGGAAATCAGGATAGAATACAAATTGATGAATTTACAGTAGATCCTAATAATGGAATAGTAAGAGACAGATTCGAAAATGCATATATCACCATCAACCGGGCCAATGCTGTAATCAGTAGGGTTCCTGCTATTGATATGAATGCCGAACAAAGGTCAAATATTGTTAATCAAGCACGCTTTTTAAGGGCATTTCTTTATTTCGATTTGGTTCAACTATACGGTGCTGTTCCATTAAAAATAGAAGAAACTTTAAATGTAAGTGATATTTCCAGTCCACGTGTACCAGTTGATAGGATTTATGATGAGATAATCATACCTGATTTACAAGCTGCAGAGTCTTTACCTGCTACCCAAAGGTTGTCTGGCCAAGCAACAAATACATCTGCTAAGGCCATGTTAGCAAGGGTTTATATGACCAGAGCTGGGAATGATCCGAATTCACCTTTTTGGGCAATGGCAAGAGATAAAGCGCTTGAGGTGATCAATTCAAACCAACATCAGCTACTCAGTTCTTACCGAGATGTTTTTCTTGTTGAGAATGAAAATAGCGTGGAGCATATTTTTTCCATTCAGTTTAATGCCATGCAGGGAGTAGGAAGTTCATTTCAGGTATTTATGCAACCTCGTGGTATCAATTCAATAACAGTAAATGGAAATGGAGTTAATGAACCTACTCCAGATATTGTGGAGGCTTTTGATCCTGGTGATCTTCGATATAACACAGCTTTTCTTCTCGAACTTCCATTGGCAAATGGAGGGACTAATTTCTATGATCCAAAAGGGAGCTGTGAAGGTTTTCCATCACCTTGTATCCCCCAGCCGTACATAGGTAAGTTTCAGGAATTTTCTCTGCCAGTTGGTAATCTTAACTATCCTATCATTAGATATTCAGATGTCTTGTTGATGTACGCAGAGGCGGCAAATGAAGCAGAAGGAAATCCTTCTTCCAATGCTTATATGGCTATCAATCAGGTAAGAAATCGAGCTGGATTACCTGATTTAACTCCAGGACTTGGCCAAGCTGAGTTTAGAGAGGCTGTTAGAAAGGAAAGAAGGGTCGAGCTTGCTTTCGAAGGAATTAGGAGATATGATTTGGTAAGATGGGGGACCTTATTGGATGTCACCAGAGTTCATTTCCAAAGATTTTATCCTAACCTAGCGGGTAATGTAAGAGATCATCATATGATATTCCCTATTCCTCAAAGAGAAATTGACCTGAACCCCGGGATTAGTATTGCAGACCAAAATCCGGGTTATTAATTAAAAAAAGGGAGGTTGTCTATAAGGCGGCCTCCTTTTTTAAAAGTTTTTGATAATTGAAAATTCTTTAGTCATAGGGCTCATTCAGCATTTTAAGATACATTTATATGTTTAGGGAGCCCTTTTTGTATATCCTGCCAGTCAATGTTTATACCAAGTTTCACAGGCAAGAACGATGAAAAACTCCAAAAAAGAGGTGACTGTATTCTAGAAACTATGAAAAAAATGAAAAGCCAAATCTAATTTTTATATTCAAACCCACTATTCATCTTAAAGGCCTTATCCCAAAAATCAACAAATACCCGATCATCCAAAATTCCCCCATCTGTTGCCGGAATCAGGGGTATATCCACAAAAATTGAGAATATGCTTTAATAATTGATGTTGTTTTGCCAGAATGGGAACAATCCTCCTCAGGCAATTCCAGAACAACAAGGATTGAAACAGCTCAAATGCTTTGGGTCGCGAAACATTAGGCTATCCTCCTCAGGCAATTCCAGAACAACAAGGAT
>NZ_SLAP01000125.1 GCF_007126775.1 Cecembia sp.
AACTTGTCAGCTATCTGGCAGGAGATCAAAAAGTAAGTTATCAACATTTATTAGACAATAAACAAGTTCTACTCCCGCTTACCCATCCTGACCCTTATCGCTGCTGGGTTACTGGCACTGGTCTTACCCATTTGGGATCTGCGGCTTCAAGAGATAAAATGCACCAAAAACTAAAAAGCAGCAACCCTGATGCGCTTACAGATTCCATGAAAATGTTCCAAATGGGAATAGAAAATGGCAAAATGCTTAATGAAGCACCTGGCGTTCAACCAGAATGGTTTTACAAGGGAAATGGGCTTTCCGTGGTGCCCACGGGACATGAATTGCTTTCTCCATCTTTTGCCCTTGATGGGGGCGAAGAACCCGAATTGGCCGGCTTGTATGTCATCGATCCGGAAGGTAATCCATTTAGAGTGGGTTTTGCAATAGGCAATGAATTTTCAGATCACAAAATGGAGAAAATCAATTACCTCTACTTGGCGCATTCCAAGCTCAGGGCAAGTGCCTATGGTCCAGAGCTCTTAATCAGCGAACTCCCTGATCAATTGATAGGCCTAAGCAGTATCAAAAGGGGTAATGACCTGCTATGGCAAAAGGAATTTCTTACCGGAAACGCCAATATGAGCCATAATATCGCCAATCTGGAACATCATCACTTCAAATATGACATGTTTAGACAGCCTGGAGATGTGCATGTGCATTACTTTGGCACCTCAGTAGCCAGTTTTGCTGATGGGATTGAAGTCCAAAATGGGGATAGATTTGAGATTTCTATTCCGGAAATGGGAAAACCACTTATCAACACACTCAAACAGGTATAACGACAATGTTTAAATCCGAATTCTAAGACATTTTTTGAAAGTAACGTTATGTTGCTTACTTTAAATAAGAGGTCAATTAAGTGAAAATAATGGTTCATTTCTTCAGGATTGGAACTTTAAATCATTTAGCAGATCAATTACAAACAATATATGACCTTCGTGTAATTTAGACTCATTCAGAATTTACGTTTTATTAATCATAGATTTAAGTTGGATGGTATTATGCATTTGGGTTATCCGTAAAATGCAATCTTAATCCAACTCTTTCATAAAAAATTAGGTTAAAAAATTAGAAAATATAATTTGCCCCCATGCAGCACACCTCCTATTTAGAAATCAGCAAGTCCGCATTTCAAAAAAACATTGAATTTTTAAAAACCGAGATTGGAGATGGTACAGCACTCTCTTTGGTCATCAAGGGGAATGCTTATGGTCACGGAATAGAAAATATAGTCCCTATAGCAGAGTCGAATGGCATCCGCCATTTTTCAACCTTTTCAGCAGATGAAGCGTTGCGTGTGTATCAGGCCAGCCAACATCAAAGTCAGATTATGATCATGGGCATGCTGGAGAATGGGGACTTGGAGGATCTGATTCAAAAAGGCATCAATTTTTATGTTTTTGAATTTGATCGCTTGGAAGCAGCCATAGCCATGTCAAAGAAATTGGGCATCAAGGCAAAAGTCCATGTAGAGTTGGAGACGGGATTTCACCGGACCGGGTTTGAATGGGAAGAAAGGGAATGGTTGGCAACACTTTTAACCGAAAATGTAGATTTTTTAGAATTGGAGGGTCTATGCACCCATTATGCAGGGGCAGAAAGCATTGCCAACTACGTGCGTGTCCGAAATCAGATCAAAAACTACAAGAAGTTCAAGAAATGGTTTGATGCCCAAAAGATCAAATTTAAAAAATACCATACTGCATGTTCGGCAGCTACGCTGCTCTATCCGGAAACCACCATGGATATGGTGAGGATAGGTATTGCAGCCTACGGATTTTGGCCGACCCAAGAAGCATATATTTACCGTTTCCAATCCTTACCGGAAGATAATAAAAACCCCTTAAAAAGACTCATATCCTGGAAAAGCAGCATAATGAACACCAAAGCGGTCAAAATGGGGGACTTTATTGGTTATGGTTCCAGCTACATGGCACCAAGAGATATGACCATTGCTTTGGTCCCCATAGGCTATGGACATGGATACAGCAGAATGCTGAGCAATCAAGGTAAAGTCCTCATTTCGGGTATAATTGTTCCTGTAGTGGGAACGGTCACCATGAACAGCATTGCTGTGGATGTCACGGACTTGGAAAAAGTGCAAAAAGGGGATGAAGTGGTCATCATCGGCAGCCAAGGAGACAAGGAGATATCTGTTGCCTCCTTTGGAGAATCATCCCAACAGGTCAATTATGAACTACTCACCAGGTTGCCCCAAGATATACCCAGAAGCGTGGTGGATTGATTAAATATTACTGCCATATAACAGTTTTTCGAACCAGACAGCTAAAAATGAAGTCTTCTTTAAAGAATATGAATTAAATTCCAACAAAAACTAAACTTCTATTACGCTTATGTTTAAAAAGTTATATCAAATACCATTGACCTTGGTGCTTGCTATGGCTACGCTGTTTACAGTGCAGGCCCAGGAAGCATTGACCTACCAGACGCCACCTCAGGCCATTACTGACCTTGTTGATTCTGATCCTACGCCTCTTGTAAGTTTCAGCCGATCCGGCGACTTCATGTTAATCTTAGAAAGGGCGGGCAATCCATCGATTGAGGATTTGGCACAACCTGAACTCCGTATAGGTGGGATAAGGATCAATCCAGCCACCAACGGGCCCAGCCGTACAGGTTCCTTTAAAAACGTCATCCTCAAGAATACCCGTGGTGGTGAAGAGCGACAGGTAAAAGGCTTACCTGAAAATCCAAGATTGGGAGGATTTTCCCTTTCAAAAGATGAGAAATACGTGGTCTTGACAAATACCAGCAGTACTGGAATTAGCCTGTGGATGGTAGACTTATCCACCATGGAAGCCAAAAAACTGACTGATGAGATCGTCAATGCAGTATATGGAACAGGCATCACTTGGACACCTGACAACCAAATAATGTTTACAGGAATCAATCCCAACAGGGGTAATATGCCAATTGCGCCTTTGGCACCATCAGGCCCTGTCATACAGGAAACTTCTGGAAATGCAGCCCCATCCCGAACATATCAGGATCTTCTGAGCAATCCTTATGATGAGGCTTTGTTGGAATACTTTATGGATTCCCAGATCATGATGGTAGATTTGGACGGCAACCTCAATGCCATTGGCAAATCAGGTATGATCAAATCCATAGACCTTTCTCCTGACGGTAGGTACATTACAGTTGACTTAATTCAAAAGCCTTTCTCTTACCTGGTTCCCGCTTCCCGCTTTCCTTACAATGTGGAAATATGGGATATTGAGGGAAAAATGGTCAAAACCTTGGCAGAAATTCCTTTGGATGAGGTAAGGCCAACAGGTTTTGATGCCACGGTTACCGGACCTAGGTCCATTTCTTGGCGAGCGGATAAGCCCGCCACTTTATATTGGGTAGAGGCCAAGGATGGGGGCGATCCTAAAGTTCAAATGGAAGAAAGAGAAATTGTCTATACTTTGGATGCTCCTTTCACATCCCAGCCCTCCAAATTGGCAGGCATAGGCTACCGCTATAGAGGAATTTTTTGGTCTGATGACAACTTTGCCTTGCTAAACGAAGGCTGGTTTTCAAGCCGTCAGCAAAAAGTAACCCGCATTAATCCCTCCAAACCTCAAGAAAAAGGTACTGTAATCATAGAGCGTTCTTCTGATGACATTTACAATGATCCTGGCACACCGGTGTTCACCACCAATGCCTATGGCAGGTCTGTACTTTTAAGAAAAGGAGATGATGTGTTCATGACCTCAGAAGGTGGTAGCCCAGAAGGAAGCATGCCTTATTTGTCAGCCTTCAATACCAAAACCAAGACTGAAAATATCCTATGGCGCTCTCAGGCTCCCTATTACGAGCGGGTAGCCAAAGTCTTGGATGCCAATGCCACGGAATTTGTGACCTTGAAGGAAAGTACAGATATACAGCCCAACTATTGGTTGGTCAATACCAGAAGGCGTATCGCTCCTGTTCAGATTACACAATTTGCCCATCCTTATGAATCCATTAAAGGTATCAACAAGGAATTGGTCAAGTACAAAAGGAACGACGGCCTTGACCTATCAGCGGTAGTGTATACCCCGGAAGGTTATGACCCTGAAAAGGACGGCAGGTTACCGGTATTGATGTGGGCTTATCCAAGGGAATACAAATCTGCTGCTGTAGCGGCACAGGTAAGAGGTTCCAAATATACATTTACCCGCTTGAACTGGGGTTCCCCGATCTATTGGGTAACCCAAGGGTATGCCATCATGGATCAGACAGAAATGCCTATCGTGGGAGAAGGTGATGAAGAACCAAATGATTTCTTCGTGGAGCAGTTGGTGGCCAATGCAGAGGCAGCCATTGATTTTATTGTGGAAAAGGGTATCGGTGACAAAAACCGTATTGCGGTAGGAGGTCATTCTTATGGCGCCTTTATGACCGCCAATTTACTTTCCCATTCCGATTTATTTGCTGCAGGGCTTGCGAGAAGCGGGGCGTACAACAGAACCCTTACTCCATTTGGCTTTCAGTATGAGCAGCGCACCTACTGGGAGGCGCCTGATGTGTACAACACCATGTCGCCCTTTATGAATGCCCACAAGGTAAAAACACCCATACTATTGATCCATGGAGAGGCGGATAACAATTCCGGTACTTTCCCTATTCAATCAGAGCGTTATTACAATGCGCTTAAAGGCCATGGAGCGACAACAAGGTTGGTATTCCTTCCTCATGAAAGCCATGGCTATGCCGCCAAAGAATCCATCCTGCATACTCTGTGGGAGCAACATGAGTGGTTGGAGAGGTATGTGAAGAATAGACAGTGAGAGGCTAAAGATTAGAAGC
>NZ_SLAP01000012.1 GCF_007126775.1 Cecembia sp.
AAATTATTTCATTATCAATTTTCAAATAAAAACAAATGTTAAGAGTAGCATTAATCGGAGCCGGTAAGATGGGTATTTCCCATCTGTCAATTCTTGGAGCTCATCCAGATGTCAAAGTGGTGGGAGTATGTGACACTTCAAAAATAGTTTCTGAGGTGTTGGAGAAATACAGTGGATTTGAATGTTTTACAGATTACGTTAAAATGGTTGAAAAGGTGAAACCGGATGCAGTTTTTGTAGCGGTACCAACTAAATTTCACTATAAAATGGTAAAGGATCTGTTAATAAGAAATATCCATGTGTTTTCTGAAAAACCATTTTGTTTGAACCCACTGGAAAGCAAGGAACTGACAGATATAGCGAAATCAAATGGTTTGGTAAATCAAGTTGGTTATCATAATAAGTTTGTTGGAACATTCAGGGAGGTGAAGAGAATTATTGATGGAGGATATTTGGGTGAAATCCAGCATTTTACTGGTGAAGCTTATGGTCCTGTGGTGGTTAAGAAAAAAAGTGAAACATGGAGATCAGATCCAAATGAAGGTGGAGGGTGTCTAATGGATTACGCCTCTCATGTTATTGACCTCATTAATGATATCTTGTCTCCTATTGACTCTTGTAAGGGCGCTATGCTAAAGTCAATTTATTCAAAACAAGTTGATGATGCTGTTTATGCATTAGTGGGTATTGAATCAGGTGAAACAGGTGTTATATCAGTAAATTGGAGTGATGAAACGTATAGGAAGATGTCAACTTCAGTTACTATTATTGGATCCAAAGGTAAAATAGTTTCGGATGCCAATGAGTTTAAGGTTTATTTTAAAACAAAAGATTTTCCTGAAGGGTATAGTAAGGGGTGGAATGTAAAATACGTAACCGATTTGACGGAAGAGGTAAGCTTTTACTTAAGAGGAGAAGAATACTCTGCCCAAATCGATTACTTCATTAAAGCCCTTCAAGGTGTTGTACCAAATGTAATTAACACTTTTGAAAGCGCTTGGAAAACAGATTTATCAATATCAATCATTAAAAAATCTTCATAGTTATGGAAAGGATATTATTTGGCGATAACCAGTTTTTTGCCGTTAACCATATTTCAGATGAAAAATCAAGAGCTCAGGCCATCAAATTTAAAGACGATGCTGCAATAATTAAAGTTTTAGATGATGCGAGAGCGGCTGGTATCAATACTTTCATGTGTACAACGCATGATAGGATTGCAAATATTTGCGATATTATACGGGATAATCCTGATAAATATGAAGATTTTAAAATTTATCCCTGTATGCCTTATGCCCATAAATATGCCAATGCTGTCACAGAACTTGGAATTGTTGGGACATTAAAAGAGTACGTACCGGGTAATTTTTTTGGTTCTTTGTTCAAAGGTGGCATGGCAGTTATCTCTAAAGATTTCATATCAATAATGGAACTTCTTATAGATGCTGAAATGAAAATGTTTAAGGGTATAAATACACCGGTCATTTTTCTCCAAAATGTAATTACTGATCTGTTACTAGGTTTAGGGATGAATGATTTACTAATAGCTTTTGCAAAACATATTGAAAAGAAATACAATGCTGAGGCGGGTTTTATTACTATGAATTTACCTCAACTTCTTCCTGTATTAGAGGAAGGAGGGATAAAAAACCCCATCATTTGCGCATCTATTAATAAAGTGAATTTTAGAATGTCGGGTGGTAAGGCACTTTATGAAGAAGTTCTCAAACAAGGGAGAGCAAGAGTAATTGCCATGCAGGTTCTTGGGGGAGGTGCAATACCTCCAAAAGAAGCACTGGAATACGTGTCTAAACTTCCTAATGTGGAATCCATTTTGTTCGGTGCTTCATCGAAGCAGAATATCCAAAACACTGTAGAAACGATTACTCATTTTGATAATCAAAAAATAATGGTGGATTAAAACTTAAAGTACTTCTTTAAAGAAAGGTATCCCTATTTTGGATCACTTTTTTTATCTTTTTATCTAAGTTTCAAAAGAGGATATTCCGAGGGAAATAATCTTTATTATTAAATAAGCACTTCTGGATTATTCCTCTTTTGATGCTTGGGTACGTAAAAAGAAAGAAAGTAATTTTGGTTTTCAGCTCGCTTAGGCCGATCCTCATTATAATCCAATTATTGAGGTTTTAGGCCAAAATTTGAATATATATTGGTTTATTATTGTTTTCCTTATATAAACCCCATTTCCTAAAAAAGGATATATAGACAAGGTTAAATTTTTACCATCATCAATTTGTGAGATTAGGATGCATTGATGATTTCACTCAGTCTCTATACTATCTTATTTTTTCTCTAATCGGAATAGTTTAACGTAATTGGGAATTAGGAGTATCTTTACGTTTCCATTCAAAAAATGAAGCTAAAAATATGTCAGAAAAAAGAACAGAAATCAGTGATATCGGAGAATTTGGATTGATCGACCATCTCAGTAAAAAAATAACATTAAAACATGCATCTTCAATAAAGGGTATTGGAGATGATGCTGCGGTGATCAATTCAGGAGACCATGTCAAGGTAGTTACTACTGATTTATTGTTGGAAGGAGTACATTTTGACTTGACATATGCACCGTTAACACATGTAGGCTTCAAGGCGGTGGCAGTTAATATTTCAGATATTGCAGCCATGAATGCCATTCCAAAACAAATTACCGTGAGCATCGCACTTTCCAACAGGTTTTCCTTGGAAGCTGTGGATGCGCTTTATCAGGGAATCAATGCTGCGGCGGAGCATTATAATGTAGATGTGGTGGGTGGAGATACTACTGCTTCCAGATCAGGTTTGGTAATTTCTGTTACAGCAATTGGTGAAGCCAAAAATGAACAAATTGTCTACAGGTCTGGAGCAAAAGAAAAAGATATCATTTGCGTAACAGGAGACCTGGGCGCTGCATTGGTAGGTTTACAGATTCTTGAAAGGGAGAAGCAGGTTTTTTTGGCTAATCCGGAAATGAAACCTGAGTTGGATAAGTACCAAATTGTTACAGCCAGGCAGTTGAGGCCTGAAGCAAGGATGGATATTATCCACGAACTACTTGAATTGGACCTCATACCTACGAGCATGATGGATATTTCCGATGGTTTGGCCTCAGAATTATTCCATATCTGTAAAGCATCTCGTGTTGGAGTGACTATTTATGAGGATAAATTACCAATTGATAAACAGACTTTTGACACAGCCGTGGAGTTAGGCATGGATCCGATTACCTGTGTGCTTAATGGGGGAGAAGATTATGAACTGCTTTTCACAATTGATCAAAAAGATTATCATAAACTTGAAAAACATCCCGATATCCATTTTATTGGTCATACAACCAAACCTGAGGAAGGGAAATATCTGGTCACAAAAAGTGGAACGGCAATGGAGCTTAAAGCTCAAGGATGGAAACACTTTTAACAGTCCATAACAATTAATGGATTGTTTTTTTACATTAATTTTATATTTTTAGGTAAGCTTTGTTATATGATTGACTTTTTTGATTCACATATGGCTTTACCATTGGAGGTTACGGTGGATGATCGGGAACCGAACAGGCTTTTTTTGGAATTTAAGAAAAGAGGAAATATCATACTCACCAAGAAAAGGCTTGTTTCAGGAGATATTCTTATTGATAATCAACTCCTTGCAGAAAGAAAAACTGTGTCTGATTTCTGTCATTCTTTAATTCAAGGGAGACTCTTTGATCAGATAATCAGAATGCTGAAAGCCAAAACCAATGCACTTGTAATCATTGAAGGAAACGATAAAGACTTGGAGTCAATAGGGGTTAGCCCCAAAGCATTACAAGGGGCTATTGCCTCTATTTCCATAAAGTTCAAGGTGCCAATTTTAAAATCAGTAGATATCTCCCAAACTGTAGAAATTTTACTTCAATGTTACAATCAAATAGAAAAAATAAATGCTGTTAAAATTCCACTTGTTTGGAAAAAAAACCACAAAATAACCCACACCTATGACCCTTTACTTATACAAAAATTAAGGGTTTTTTCTGCTTTTCCAGGATTAGGACCTGATCGGTCCCTAAGACTTATTCAAAAATTCTCTACCCTTGAAAAATTGTTTAAAGCCTCTAAATAAGACTTTTTATCTGTAAAGGGCATTGGGAAAAAATCTTGGAATGAATTCGATAAGATTTTAAGAGAGTAGTTAAAATTGATGCCAAGTTACTCATTTTTGATTTTAAGTTTAACAAAATTATTGCATCAGTCTTCAGGATAGGGAACATATACAAAACTCGTAAATTCTTTATCCATCACAAAAAGACAACAAAATTCATCAGGGTCCTTATAGGCTTTTTTGAAATCTTCTAGTAAATCCTCTGCAATCAATTTCCTCTGCAAAAACTCATCCAGGTAGGTGATGTAGTAATTCCAATCCAAATCCTTTTCTTGCTTTCCCAGAAATAATTGCCCAATGGGCTGCTCTTCTTTAGAAATTGGAAAAATGGGAAATTCCGAAAATTTCCTGCTTCTGACCTGATAAGATGCTTCCTTTAAAACTTCAGAAATCTTTACGAAATCTTTGGTTATGGTTCCGAGATATTTGCCGGATAATTCTGGATCGTTAAAATCTGAAATCATGATTTTAGGATTAGTTGTACAACATTTTCTACATGATAGGTTTGTGGAAACATATCCACTGGCTGAATCTTTTCTACGCTGTACTTTTCAGCCATTAAGGCGATATCCCTGGCCTGTGTTGCCGGATTGCAGCTGACATATACGATTTTTTGGGGCTGTAGTTTCATAAGCATTTTCACCACATCCTCATGCATTCCTGCTCTTGGAGGGTCTGTAATCACCACGTCAGGTTTAGGATGCGTTTCAAGAAATTCTTCATTAAGGACATCTTTCATATCTCCAGCATAAAATAGCGTGTTTTTCAGGCCATTCAGCTGGGAATTGATTTTCGCATCTTCAATAGCAGCTTCTACGTATTCAATTCCTATTACCTGCTTTGCCATTTTTGCAACAAAATTGGCAATTGTCCCAGTTCCGGTGTAAAGGTCATAGACCACTTCTCTGCCATCCAATTCAGCAAATGACCTTGCTACTTTGTAAAGCTCATAGGCTTGGTCTGAATTGGTCTGATAGAATGATTTGGGACCAATTCTGAATCTTAGACCTTCCATCTGCTCTTCTATGAAATCTTTGCCGTAAAAAGTGATCACTTCCTGGTCATGGAAGGTTTCATTTTTTTTAAGGTTGATGATGTAAAGTAAGGAGTCAATGGAAGGAAAGCAATCTTTCAAAAATTGCATTACTTTTTGTACCGCAACTTTGTCCTCTTCTCCAAACTGAACAATCACCATGATTTCTTCCGTACTGCTTGTTCTTACAATCAAATTTCTCAGAAGTCCGACCTGATTTCTAATATCATAAAAGCTCAACTTTTCCCTTAGTGCAAAATCCCGAAGGCTATTCCGGATTTCATTGGAGATATTGCCCTGCAGGTAGCAATGATCAATATCAACGATCTTATCAAACATTTTTGGGATATGAAAACCCAATGCATTGCGCTCAAAAGTTTCCTCAGAGTTGATTTCTTCTTTAGTCAGCCATCGGTTGTTAGAAAATGTAAAATCCAGTTTATTTCTATAATATTGCGTATTGGCTGAACCAATAATCCGAGAAACTTTTGGAATAGGAACTTTGGCGATGCGGGTGAATTGGTCTACCACTTGTTGCCATTTATAGGTTTTTTGTAAATCATAATTGATATGCTGCCATTTGCATCCTCCACAAGTTCCAAAGTGCCTGCAGAAAGGCTCGACTCTGTCCTTTGAAAATTCATGAAAATTAATAGCCTCTCCCTCCATAAAAGCACTTCTTCCTTTTGTTATCCTCACATCCACTAGATCACCGGGAGCTACGTTTTGTACAAAAACAACTTTTCCCTCATAATGGGCTACGCATTTTCCCTCAGAAGCAATTCTTTCAATACGGAGATTTGAAAGCACCTTATTTTTCATTTTTCTAGACATGGGCGCAAAATTAAATAAAATTTTTGCTTAGGCTCAGTGATTGTGACCTTGTTTGGTTTTTTCTTTTTGAGACAGTAATCTCTGCTTAAAATTGACGGGGGATAGGCATTGATCCGGTTCATATTTTTATATTTAACATTTAAAAGTAATAAAGAATGAGATTTAAGGACAAGGTTGTTGTCATTACAGGAGCTACCTCAGGAATTGGAGAGGCCTGTGCCTTTGTATTTGGCAGAGAAGGGGCTAAAATTGCAATAACCGGAAGAAATCAAGATAAACTCCAGATAACCATTAAAAAACTTGGAGACGCTGGTATTGAAGCCCTAGGTGTATTGGCTGATGCTGCTTCAGACCATGACAACAAAAAAATGTCCGAATCCATAATCGAAAGATTCGGAAAAATTGATGTGTTGGTAAATAATGCAGGCATCAGCATGCGTGCCCTTTTTGAGGACTTGGATATGGAAGTATTCCATAAGGTAATGGACACGAATTTCTGGGGAACAGTTTATGCAACAAAATACTGCCTACCAGAAATATTAAAGTCCCATGGCACTATTGTTGGAGTTTCATCCATTAATGGTTATCGGGGGACACCTGCTAGGACCGCTTATACTGCCAGTAAATACGCTATGAATGGCTTTTTCGAATCGCTGAGAACAGAGGTGATGCGAAGAGGAGTCCACGTATTGGTTGCTTGTCCTGGTTTTACCGCATCAAATATCAGGAACAATGCTCTGACTGCTGATGGTACAACCCAAGGCGAATCCCCTAGAGATGAAGGAGAAATGATGAGTTCTGAAGAAGTAGCCGAGGCGATATTGAAGGCAATCCTTAAGAGAAAAAGAGATATTGTGCTTACAAGACAGGGAAAGCTTGCTGTTTTCCTCAATAAGTGGATTCCAGGAATCATGGATGGTATTGTTTATAACCATATGGCCAAGGAAAAAGATTCTCCATTTAAATAAATTAAATGCTTAAGGAAGTTTTTCAGGTATATTTAAACAGGTTAGTGGACTTATCCAGTAAGAATAGGTCACTCTATCTATCTAAGATTATACCCTCCCAAATGGTAAATCTTAACGAATTGGATTTTTTAAATCACCATAGTTCATTCCGATATATAGAAGAACTCTTGGGGAATGAGCTTCTAATTCCCCTAATCCCTACCTCAGATCCAAGAGATAGCCATGTAAATATTTTTTCCAAAAGGCTTAACAGGATACAGTCATTAGCCCAAACAGCCGAACACGAAACGGGTGAACAGAGTACGTTCTTGGCCTGGCCTTATGTTGAAGGGAAATTGATCAATGGACAAATTATTCGTTGCCCTTTGATATTTTTTCCTGTCACTTTACTAATCGAGGACAACAAATGGAAACTAAAGAGAACTAAGTCAGATCTCCCATTTTTTAATAAGACTTTTTTATTGGCATACGAGCAGGCTTATGGGAAAAAACGTTCAAAGGAAGTTTTTGATTTTTTGATAGAGGATTTCCCTAAAGACGCTGTTGGGTTTTTGAATAGCCTCTACGATTTCATAAAGGAAGAGCTTCAAATCAATTTCACAACTGCCCTATACGAAAAGAAGATCCTTGATTTTCCCGAATCAAACAAGTCCCTGGATGATAGCAGATTGAAATTGGGAGAATTGAAATTAAAAGCTTACGCTATTTTGGGTCTTTTCTCTCAAAAGACAGGCTTCTTGATTCAGGACTACGAGCAGCTTATTGCTGATGAGAATGAGATATCTTTAGAGGCCCTTTTTCAGAAAAAATTCGCTCCAAGAGATTATCAAATAAAGCCAATTAGAGAAGATCAGCTATACAACTGTTTTCCAGTGGATGCCTATCAGGAGGAGGTAATAAAGGCTGTTCGCACAGGCAAGTCTGTAGTGGTTGAGGGACCTCCTGGAACTGGTAAATCTCAGTTGATTAGTAATCTTGCGCTTGATTATATTGCTAGGGGCAAAAAAGTACTTGTTGTTTCGCAAAAAAGAGCCGCTTTGGATGTTGTTTATCAGCGATTGGCTGACCTTGGTTTTGATATGTTCTTAGCATTGGTTCATGATTTCCGTGCAGATAGGAGTACGTTATTTAAGAAGATACAAGGACAGATTGATTCATTAGACAATTATAAATCACAAAATCAATCTATAGATGCCATTCAGCTGGAAAGACAATTTTTTCAAGTTTCAAAAACCATAGAAAATCAAGTTGAGTTTTTTGATGATTTTAAAAAAGCATTGTTCAATACTGAGGAGTGTGAAATTCCCATAAAGGAATTGTATTTGGAGTCAAAGCAAGGTGAGGAACATTTTGATATGACCCAGTACTACAAAAGGTTTCCTTTTGAAAGGGTACCGGTTTTTTTGCGTAACCTCAAGGTTTACAGTTATTATTATGATAAATACCAGATACAGGATTCTTTTTGGCTCCATAGAGTAAGCTTCAGTCTTTTTTCTGCTAGTTCACAAGAGCGGTTGGAAGAAGTATTTGATGAAATACGTGCAGTTAAGTCAAAAATAACAAGGCACTTTGAACCTTCACAACTATTTGACATTTCTTTTTTTTATTCACTATATGAGCAAAAATCAAAAGTAAAACAATTGTCGGAATGTTTTAACCAAGAAGGAATAGAGGTTTTTGAAAAGATAATTGATACGAATCCTGAACAAATAGACCTGCTTTGGTTAGAGCAAAAGTTCGAAACCATACAAACACTGCTGTCTGAATTTGGAGTAGAGTGGTACAGTTCAGATGAGGAGGTAGAAAATTATTTAACACTTTCAATCACTTATAAGGATAGGGGAAAGGGAATTCTTGATAGATTATTATGGCCGATAAAGAAAAAACAATTTATTCCGCTTTTTGAGCTATTGGAGAAAAACAGCCTCTCAATAGATAAGTATGGCAATGAGTCACTTTTAAAAAAGCTTGAAAATCGGTTGAACCTAAACCATCAAATTACCTTACTTTCAAAAAAAGATTGGCTCAAAATACCAAAAAAGCCCTTTAGTTTTCCTGAATTCCGTCATTTTGCGCAGGGATCTTTGGCTGCGATTAATGCTAAATTAATCCTTCATGAATTTGGTCAGATGGGCAACTTTTTAATTGAGGGTGTAAAAGAAGGAAACCTTTCTATTGTCAAATCAAAGCTGCAAAAATTACTAAAAGAATTTGAATACCTGGACAATCGATTTCCACATTGGTCCTTATTTTTGTCCAAAATACAGATTCAACACTTGTTTTTAGATTGTTCAGACCAAGGTTTCGAAAAGCTAAAAAATGAATCTAAATTTATTTTTGACGATTTAGTTGCCTTCGACTCATTAAAAGAAGAGCTATCTCCAAAAGATGTTTATCTGATGGAAAAATTAAGGAATAAATATTCAAGTGAAACATTTGATATCCTTCAGAAAAGATTTTTAGCCGGACTTAGATTGGCTTGGATAGCACATATTGAAAAGAAGTATCCTGTTCTCAAAGAGATCAGTACCCCGAAGACAGGCCTTGTCCAAGAAGAATTAATAGCAGCCATACTTGCAAAATGGGGTTTAAGTAAATTTATTTCAGGACTAAGAC
This sequence comes from Cecembia sp., assembly GCF_007126775.1. Taxonomy (GTDB): domain Bacteria; phylum Bacteroidota; class Bacteroidia; order Cytophagales; family Cyclobacteriaceae; genus Cecembia. The sequence goes on from NZ_SLAP01000012.1 coordinate 9,589, forward strand.
TAAGGGAATACACACTAAAAGATCTAAAATACAATCGCCTTGGAAATTTGGTTTCTTTTAGAGAATTATCGCATCAAGTAAAGAAAAAGAGGGGATTGTGGAGTATTAAAAAGATGCTTGAAAACTTTGAAGCTGATATTTTTCAATTGATGCCCTGCTGGTTGGCTTCCCCTGAAACAGTTTCGGCACTTTTTCCGCTAAAAGCATCATTTGACTTGGTGATTTTTGATGAGGCATCTCAGTGCTTTGTTGAGAGAGGTTTGCCTGCCATGTTGAGGGGGAAACAAGTCTTGGTAGCGGGAGATTCCCAACAACTTCAGCCCTTTGATTTGTACGAGACCAGGTTTGAAACTGAAGAAGAAGGCGTTGATTTTGAAATAGATTCTTTGCTTGATATAAGTTCTATGTATTTTGAAAAGTTTTGGCTTCAGGGCCATTACAGAAGTGAACAACTAAGCTTAATTGAATTTTCAAATACTTTCTTTTATGAAGATAAACTTAGTATGCTACCTAATAGAAATCTGGTCAATCAACCTGCTATGCCTTATAAACTGATAAAGGTGGAGGGAGTATGGGACCATCAAATCAATATAGAGGAGGCGGATGCAGTGATTCATGAAGTAAAGTCAATACAGCAGGCTCACCCATTCGATAGTATTGGTATCATTACTTTCAATTACTTCCAAATGGAATTTATCAAGGAAAAGCTTCAAGGTGATTTACAAATTGAATTAAAAAACCTGACTGTTAAAAATATTGAAAATGTACAAGGAGATGAATTTGACCGTGTAATATTTTCAATTGGTTATGCTAAAAATAAATCTGGCCGCTTCATTTCTAATTTTGGAATGCTATCCAAAAAAGGAGGTTCGAATCGATTGAACGTGGCTGTTAGCAGATCAAGAAAAAGCATAAGTTTGGTTACTAGTTTGAATTCCAGAGACTTTAAACCAAGCCAACTCAAAAACCCGGGAATAGAAATGTTAAAGAATTACCTGGATTTTGTTGAAAGAAAGGTTTCTGGTAAAAACCCCCAAAAGGAAGTTCTGATCACAAAAGGCTATCAACAAAATTGGTATTTGAAAAATAAACTTATTGAGCAGAACGGTGGCAGTGATTTGGTTTTCTTTTCGGATTCTAAATGGATGGACCTGGCAATTGTCAAAGATAATCAGTTTCAACTGGCTTTACTCACTGATGACGACAGGATGTACATGGCAAAAGGCGCCAAGGAGGCTTTTGCTTATCACCCTATACAGTTACAGCAAAAAAACTGGCCCTTTTTCATTTATTTCAGCAGACAATATTGGATGGGAAAAATCCCTTTCCTTCAAAGAAGTTAATTTTTTATTCTTTTCAGTCCAATTGCTTCGATACCGTCTAATTCTTCAATTCTCATGTATTGAACAAGCTGTATTTGGTTATATGGATTGAATCCTTCTAATGGAAGGGTGTCATATTTGGTAAAGGTATTTCCGTAACCCTTTCCCAACGGTTTGCCCGAAGTGCTTTCAAACAAGTCGATATTGATTAGATTAGAAGCAATAATGTCCTCGAGACTGTCCAACACCAAGTACCTTAAGTATAAGTTTCGGTAAGGGTAATTTTCATTATACTTAATAGCCAAAATTGAAGGACCTTCTGGTAAGGGTTTGGTCATAGTGAAAGAAACGGTATCCTGAACTCCCCATGAAAGGTTTTTCATCCCTTGGTATTTTTCATAAACCCTATCTCCAGAACAGCTTCCAAAGACTGCTAGAATGAACAAAGAATACAAAACCTTAATCATTAGAATCTCCTTTATTTTGTCCGCCTTTATTTCTGGGAGGAAATCTTCTTTTTCCTTTGCTTTTGGGTTTGTTGTCCTGACCTTCCCCCTGAGATTGGGATTTATTTTGTCTTTTCGCAATATTGGACCTGCTTTCTTGACTTTGGTTAGAAGAATCGTTTGCAATCCCTTTATTACTCCTACTTGGTCTGTTTCTTCTTGATCTGGACCTTGGCCTTTCCTGGTCGCTAAAGTTTTTCACATCATCATTCTTTTCGGAATCCATACTCACATTACTGCTTTTTGGAAGGGATGAATCTGAACCACTTTGTCCGCTTCTGCTTCTTTTTTTCTTTTTCTTTTTTGTACTGAATTTTTTGTCCAGTCTTTCAAGCTCCAATGTAGACCTCAAGGCCTCCTCATCTATACCCTTTTCTTTATTTTGGTGAAGATCGAATGGGGTGATGCCTTTTTCATTCATTTCCTGAATTTCTTTTACACGCTCACAGGAAATGGAATGCCAGTTATTCTCATTATTGTAACTGAACCACATCAGCTTTCTAAATATATCCGTTTTCTGGAGCTTGGCCGCTCCGGCCTCTGTTAGTAATGGTTTTTCGATTTGAGGAATATCTTCCAAGGCTGCCATGTATGTGTCCAATTCATAGTTTAGACAGCACTTGAGTCTACCGCATTGACCAGAAAGTTTGCTTGGGTTTAGGGATAGGTTTTGATACCTGGCCGCTGCCGTAGATACACTTTTAAAATCATGGATCCATGTTGAGCAGCAGAGTTCTCTTCCACAAATTCCTATTCCACCTATTCTACCTGCTTCCTGCCTTAGACTGATCTGTCTCATTTCAACCCTAATTTTGAATTCAGACGCTAGAATTTTGATCAACTCCCTAAAATCAACGCGATCATCGGCAGAATAATAAAATGTAGCTTTGGAATTATCAGCTTGATATTCAATATCAGATAGCTTCATCTGCAATCCCAATTCATCAATAATCTGCTTTGACCTGTACAGTGTGGGGATTTCTCTATTTTTGGCTTCTTCCCATTTTTCAATATCCTTCTGGTTGGCCAATCTATAAATTCGCAGAATATTATCATCATCCTTGATTTTTCTTTTCTGCATCTGAAGCCTGACCAATTCACCTTGAAGTGAAATATAGCCCAAATGATGTCCATTGGGGACATCCACTACCACTGGATCTCCGGTAGTAAGGTGCAAATGGTCTACATTCCTGTAATAATCTTTTCGGCCCCCTTTAAACTTTACTTCTACAATATCAAATTTGTCGATAGATGGTATTCCCATATGGGAAAGCCAATCGAAACTATTCATTTTATTACAATCGCTCGTACCACATGTGCCGTTATTGTTACAGCCCCCACTTGTTCCTGAGGTGGTAGAGCAGCTACTGCATCCTGCCATAAATCTTATATATAGTTAGGGAGAAAAATTCTCCTCGTTAATGATCAATCTTTTTTTAAAGCGAGTAAATCTTGTCCAATATCTTTTCTAAAGGAAACATTTACCCACGATATCTTTTCAACTGTATTATAGGCATTTTTTAAGGCTTCGTATGGATCATTTCCTATTCCCGTAACGGCCATTACCCTTCCTCCATTTGTCAGTACTTTGTTTGAATTGGACAATTGTGTTCCTGCATGGAAAGTTAGGCTTTTATCTGCGCTTTCAATACCTTTCAGTCCTTCGATCGTGTCTCCTTTTCGGTAAGACTCAGGATAACCTCCAGCAACCATAACCACTGTAGCAGTACAGGAATTTTCCGTTTCGAATTGGTATTGGTGTAACTTTTTTGTGCCCAAAGCATAAAGTAAATCTACAAAATCACTTTTTATCCTTGGGAGTACAGCTTGAGTTTCAGGGTCTCCCATTCTGACATTGTACTCGATTACATAAGGATCTCCATTCACATTCATCAAACCAATGAAAAGAAATCCAGTGTAAGGGATGTTTTGTTTTTCAAGTCCCTTAATTGTAGGAATGACAATTCTGCTTTCCACTTTTTCAAGAAATTCCTTGTCAGCAAATGGGACTGGGCTAATCGCCCCCATTCCTCCCGTATTGAGGCCAGTATCTCCTTCACCTATTCTTTTATAGTCCTTTGCTTCCGGAAGTATAATGTAATGAATACCATCTGTGGCTACAAAGACTGAAAGCTCAACACCGCTCAAAAATTGTTCGATTACAACTTTTTCAGATGCGCTTCCAAATTTTGATTCCAATAACATTTCCTTCAATGAGGCTTTGGCTTCATCATAACTATTGCATATAAGTACACCTTTCCCAGCAGCCAGTCCGTCAGCTTTTAACACTATCGGAAGTTCTTGTAGGTCAATGAATTTTAATCCTTCTTCCAAGGTTTCTTTGGTGAATGTTTGAGAAGCTGCGGTTGGTATGCCACATCTCTCCATGAATTTCTTGGAAAAATCCTTGGACCCCTCCAGTTGCGCTCCAATTTGCCCGGGCCCAATTATGGGTATGTTTTTCAGGTCTTCTCTAGCTGCAAAAAAATCTACAATTCCCCGCACTAAAGGCTCTTCTGGGCCGACAACTACAAAATCAATTTTTTTATGCAATACAAAATCTGCTAAACCCTCAAAATCGGTAACCGAAAGGGGGATATTTTCGGCAATTTGTCCTGTCCCTGCATTTCCAGGCGCTACATAAAGCTGATTACATTTTTTGCTATTTACAATCTTCCAGGCAAAGGCGTGCTCTCTTCCTCCGCTCCCCAATAATAATATATTCATTTATTAAATTTCTTTTAGTTGGCATGCTCAGAAATGAACTTGATCCGATAAACCCTGATTTCTTCTTCAGCAAAGTCTTCATCTTCAAGTTCAAGTAATGCTGAGCGTATATTGTCTGTATCCGCAGTCATGAAGTATTCGTGGAGCATTTCCTCCCTTTCTTCATCCATGATGTTTTCAATATAGTAGTTGATATTTAATTTTGTCCCACTATAAATTATCTGTTCAATTTCTTGCAAGAGTTCATCCATGGAAAGGTTCAGGTTACTGGCAATCTCATCCAGATCAATTTTTCTATCTACCTGCTGAATAATTGAAATTTTCACTTTTGATCTCGTACCCGATGTTTTGACAACTACATCTGAAGCAGTTATAATTTCATTTTCTTCAACATAGTTTTCGATCAGTTTAAGAAAAGGGGTTCCAAATTTAGCCACTTTTCCCATTCCAACACCATTGATTTGTGCCAGTTCTTCCCTACTTGTGGGGTAGACAGTGGCCATTTCCTCTAGAGATGGATCTTGAAAAATCACATAAGGAGGTAAGCCTTTGGACTTGGCAACTTTTTTACGTTCAGCTTTGAGGAGTTCAAAAAGCCTTTCATCATAAGCTTTTCCAGCACCAGATGGTGCTTCTTCTGGAGCTTCATCCTCCATCATAGATTCAAAATCATGGTCCTTACAAAAAGTTACATCGAATGGCTCTTTGAGATATTGTTCCCCTTTTGAAGTTATTTTGATGACCCCGTAATTTTCTATGTCCTTTTCCAAAAACCCCCCAATCATTGATTGACGGATTACGGTTCTCCACAAACGCTCATCCTCGTCTTTACCTCTTCCAAAGACACTTAGTTGATCATGTTTGTAACTCTTTATGTAATCATTGGATTCACCTCTAATCAAATTAACCAAATGGTCCATATTGAACCTGTTTTTGGTCTCTTTTACTGCTTCTATTGCCGCAATAAGATAGTCAGTACCTTGAAATTTTTCTTTTGGTTTTTTACAATTATCACAATAGCCACAGTCCTCTTCCATCATTTCACCAAAATAATGCAAGAGAAACTTCCTTCTACAAATGGAGCTTTCGGCATAGGCTGCCATTTCCTGAAGTAGAATTTTGGCATTCTCTCTTTCTGTAACTGGTTTGTCCTTGTTGAATTTTTCTAACTTGACTATATCTTCGTAGCGATAGAACATTAGACAATGCCCTTCAAGCCCATCCCTTCCGGCCCTGCCAGTTTCTTGGTAATATCCTTCCAGTGATTTTGGAACATCATAGTGAATCACATATCTGACATCGGGCTTATCAATCCCCATTCCAAATGCAATCGTGGCAACAATAACATCCACCTCCTCATTAAGAAAATCATCCTGATTTTTAATTCGGACACTTTGATCTAAACCAGCATGATAGGGGGCAGCTTTTACTCCGTTTACTTTGAGCAATTCTGCTATCTCTTCTACTTTTTTTCTACTTAAACAGTAAATGATACCTGATTTTCCCTTATGGGATTTGATATATTTAATGATTTGTTTTTTGGTCTCGTTTTTAAGTTTCGGTCGAACTTCATAATAAAGATTGGTCCTGTTAAAGGAAGACTTAAACAAATCAGCTTCCTCCATTTGAAGGTTCCTCTGTATATCCTGTTGTACCTTGGGAGTTGCTGTCGCAGTGAGTGCAATAATTGGAAGGTTAGCACCTATCTGACCGATAATGGACTTAATTTTTCTGTACTCAGGGCGGAAATCATGACCCCATTCAGAAATACAATGGGCTTCATCTATGGCTACAAAACTTAATTTTGCATCCTTTAAGAAAAGAATGTTTTCTTCTTTGGTCAAAGACTCCGGAGCAACATAGAGCAATTTTGTTTTACCTGACAAAACCTCCTTTTTAACCTTATTTGATTCAGACTTATTCAAGGTAGAATTGAGAAAATGTGCATTGATCCCAAAGGCATTCAATTGATCAACCTGATTTTTCATTAGGGCAATCAATGGCGAAATCACAATGGCGGTGCCATCCTGAATGACGGCAGGCAATTGATAACAGAGTGATTTTCCTGCCCCAGTGGGCATAATGACAAAGGTGTTTTTCCCTTTTAGAAGGTTGTCAACAATGGGTTCTTGGTTTCCTCTAAAATTACTGAAACCGAATATTTTCTTTAATTTTTCTTTTA
>NZ_SLAP01000223.1 GCF_007126775.1 Cecembia sp.
ATTCGCAAACTGGAGACTACAGGGCATGAGCTGATAAAGACGGTTCACCCTCACCCAACCATGTCAGAAGCCATCATGGAAGCTGCTGCAGCTGCTTATGATGAGGTGATTCATATTTGATTGTCTTTTCCAATCTATTTGGATTCTGAATTTAGACTTACCCAAAACCCAGCTCACAGCTGGGTTTTGTTTTTACAGGATTCTTCCCAAATTAGCATTTTAAAAATCCAAATTAAATGGAACTCCAACTCTCCACACCAGCCCTCCTTTTTTCGGCCATCACCTTGATGATGCTGGCCTTTACCAATCGGTTTTTAGCGATGGCCAATCTAATCAGAGGGCTTCATAAAAAATATTTGGAAAACCCTGATGAGGAAATTATTATTGGACAGATTCATAACCTGAAAATGCGCTTAAGTATGATTAAGTACATGCAATTATGTGGTGTACTGAGTTTTTTACTGTGTGTGGTCTGCATGTATCTGATCTTCATTGAAGCCCAAAATGCCGCAAACTATGTTTTTATAGGAAGTATGTTGGCATTATTGATTTCCTTGGGTATTTCATTGATCGAAATTTTGATTTCAAACAAAGCATTAAATTTGGAAATTCAGGATATGGAAGCGCTTTTCCAAAAACGTTCTTCGGGGTTTTGGTTTAAAAAAGATAAAAATGAAGACTAAGATTTATGGCTTTTTGATGTTGTTGCTTCTTTTTTCCTGTAAAAAAGAGAACTCAGACAGTCAAAATACAGCTTTTGCATCAAATGATCCGTACAGGTTAGTGCTTTCCACGGTAGAGGAGGCCAGGGATTTCTATTCCTGGACTTCTGATAGGATCCCGATGGTTTCAGCGCATAGGGGAGGCCCCTACCTTGGTTATCCCGAAAATTCCATCGAAGCATTTGAGCATGTACTCCGGTATACTCCTGCCATTATTGAGTTTGATGTGGCTATTACCAAGGATTCTGTATTGATATTGATGCATGACAATACAGTAGATCGGACCACAACGGGGAAGGGAAGGGTGATTGACCTTACTTTTCAGGAAATCAGGGAACTGAATTTAGTGGACAAGGAAGGGGGTAAAACAAATTTCCGCGTACCCACTTTAGAAGAAGCCTTGGTTTGGGGAAAAGGGAAGACCTTATTTACCGTTGACATAAAAAGAGAGGTTCCATTTGAAATGGTAGTGGATGCTATCAAAAGACATCAAGCGGAGCCCTATGCAGCTGTGATTACTTACAGTGTGAATGCAGCAAAAAAAATGCATAGACTGCACCCTGATTTGATGTTATCCGTGACGATTAGAAATGAAGAGGAACTTCAGCGGTTTGAGGAATCTGGTATTCCTGTTGACCGTTGGATTGCATTTACCGGAACCACGGATAGGCCTGAGGAATTTAATGCCCTACTTCATGATCTAGGTGTATTTACTATTCTTGGAGTGTTGGGAAACCTAGATCGGAGTGCCATTGCCCGCGGAGATCAAATCTATGCGGAGTTTGTTGAAAAAGGAGCGGATATTCTTGCCACTGACCGGCCTATTGAAGCGGCAGAAGCGATCAGAGGATTGATTCCAGAGGAGAGTTCGAAAAAGAAGTATTTTGAAATAAGGTAGAAAAATGATCGAAATAAAGTTGAAATACAATAGAAATACAATAGAAATAAAGTTGAAATAGGGTAGACATACATTGGAAATACAATTGAAATATTGTTGATCATCATAATGATAAAATGTGAATATATATTTCATTCTATTTCGGCGAAGCCATATTTCTACGATATTTCAAATTATTTCACGGCGTGTATTTCATCGTTATTTCCTTTAAATATTACATATGATAATAGATTTACGTTCTGATACCCTCACCAAACCTACCGAAAGTATGTTAGCCGCCATGTGGGCTGCTGAAGTGGGAGATGATGTCTTTGGAGAAGACCCAACTGTCAATGCACTGGAGCAAAAACTCGCAGGAATGTTCGGAATGGAAGCTGGCTTATTTTGTCCCTCGGGCACCATGACCAATCAGATAGCCATACGCCTGCATACCAGCTTGCAGACAGAGGTGATATGTCACAAATATTCCCATATTTACCTTTATGAAGGTGGGGGAATTATGTCGAATTCCCATGCTTCGGTCAAATTGCTTGATGGACCTTATGGAAAAATCAGCCCTCAGGATATTTTGGATTCCATCAATCCAGATGATGTACATGCACCGGAGACTACCTTGGTTTCTCTGGAAAACACCATGAACAAAGGTGGAGGAAGCATTTATACTTTGGAAGAAATCAAGCCTATCAAAGCCATCTGTGAGCAACACGGTTTGAAATTGCATCTGGATGGAGCCCGCTTTTTCAATGCTTGGGTAGAAACAGGAGAGAGTCTTAAGGATTGGGGAGCGATGTTTAATACCATTTCCGTTTGTCTGAGTAAGGGCTTGGGTTGCCCGGTGGGTTCGGTACTTCTGGGAAGTATGACGGATATCAAAAGAGCCAGGAAAGTTAGGAAGGCTTTCGGTGGAGGGATGCGTCAGGCAGGGTTTTTAGCCGCTGCTGCCATATATGCCCTGGATAATCATGTGGACAGGCTAAAGGAAGATCATGACAGGGCCAGAAGGTTGGGAGCCATGTTAGCGGATCACCCTATGGTATCGGAAGTTTTCCCAGTGATGACCAATATAGTAATTGCCAGATTGATCGGCATTACACCGGCGGAAATGCTTCAAAAATTGGAGATCCAAGGTATCAAGGCTGTCAAATTCGGCAAGGATCAAATCAGGTTTGTGACGCATTTGGATTTTGATGATGAGATGTTGGAGAGTTTTGGGGAAAGAATAAAGGAGATATAGTAGAAATATTGTGGAAATATGCTTCGCGAAAAATATGGAAAAAGGTGCAGAGTAATGTATAGTTGATATTGGTTGATATTTATTTCAAGATGTAAGATCATTTTTTGGCCTATGAAATTAACTCTTTCTTTTAATGTTTGGTTAATAGTGGTACCTGCATTGAAGAATTTATATTGAATCGAGGGCTACTTTGTAAACCAGTCTGTGTTCTAGATTGATCCTTCGAGATATTAGATAAAAAGTTGACAAATGATTACAAAAGAGAAAGTATTGGAAACGTTGAAAACCATGCCAAAAGAATTTTCCATTGATGATTTAATGGATAAATTGATCTTGCTTAACAAAGTTCAAGTTGGCATGGAGCAGGCAAAAAAGGGGGATTCTTATACATCAGATCAGGCGAAAAAACTGATTAAAGAATGGTCAAAGTAAAATGGTCCAAACAAGCAGTTGAAGATATTTTTGAAATCCGAAAGTTTTACAGTGAAATTTCAACCGCATTTGCTGAAGAACTTGTAGATTTAATTTTTTCCTAATAGATTTTATTGTCTCAATTTCCAGAAATCGGGAGAATTGTTCCGGAATTAAACAACCGATTTGTCAGGGAGCTTATTTTCAGAAATTATAGGATCATTTACGTTATTTTTGATGAAGCTAATATTAGTGTATTAGCTGTTCATACCAGTTCTAGACCTTTGTCTGACATTTCCTTATTTGAGGGATAGTACTTTTAATTCCCTCCTTATTATTAATTTGCATCTTCAAAATTTCCGGGACAAATGATCGACAGTACCCCCTTGGCAGAACGTATGCGCCCTTCCCGATTGGAAGAACTTATTGGGCAGGAACACCTGACGGCGCCAACTTCTTTTTTGCATAAAGCCATAAAATCCGGTAATGTGCCCTCGCTGATCCTTTGGGGACCTCCGGGAGTGGGCAAGACCACCATTGCCAATATCATTGCCAATGAAATAAAAGCTCCTTTTTATACTTTGAGTGCGGTCAGCTCTGGAGTGAAGGATATCCGTGAAGTAATCGAGAAAGCAAGGTTTCAAATGGGCGTGGTACTTTTTATTGATGAAATCCACCGCTTCAACAAATCTCAACAAGATGCCTTATTGGGAGCGGTAGAGAAAGGTGTGATCCGCTTGATAGGTGCAACGACAGAAAACCCGTCCTTTGAAGTCAATGCTGCCTTGCTTTCAAGGTGTCAGGTATTCACTTTAAATCCATTGGGAAAAACCGAGTTGGAGGGGATGCTGGTTCAGGCTTTGGAAAAGGATGTTTTGCTGAAAAAGAAATCGGTTGAGTTAAAAGAAACTGAAGCTTTGTTGAGGCTGTCTGGAGGAGACGGTCGGAAACTATTGAACCTTTTTGAAATTGTCATCGAAGGAATCAATGAAGATCCCTGTGTCATTACCAATGAAATTGTGACCACCATCGCACAGCAAAAAGTAGCGCTTTATGACAAGTCAGGCGAGCAACATTATGATATCATCTCCGCATTTATCAAATCCATCCGGGGTTCTGATCCCAATGCTGCCGTGTATTGGTTGGCAAGAATGATAGAGGGAGGAGAAGATGTGAAGTTTATTGCGCGACGCTTGGTGATTCTCGCATCTGAAGACATCGGCAATGCCAATCCAAATGCTTTGCTGCTCGCCACAAACTGCTTTGAAGCAGTCAAAATCATTGGTTACCCCGAGGCAAGAATAATTCTCTCTCAGTGTGTCACATATCTTGCAAGCTGCCCTAAAAGCAATGCCTCTTATATGGCGATCAACAAAGCTCAGGCTTTGGTCAAGGAAACCGGTGATCTACCTGTTCCCTTACATCTCCGTAATGCCCCAACCAAGCTTATGAAGGATCTGAATTACGGGAAAGCGTATAAGTATGCCCATGATTATGCGGACAATTTCGTGCAACAAGAGTTTTTGCCAGATGATATCAAAAACTCCAAGCTTTATGAACCAGGGAGCAATGCCCGCGAGAATGAACTGAGGAGGTTTTTGAAGGATAGGTGGAAGGGGAAGTACGGGTACTAAGTTGGTTTTCCATCATTGAGAAGTTAAGGTAGAAAGGCTTTCATTTAGTTTTCAATCAGGTAACGATTTGAAATATTCATTTACCATTGGAATAGTGTTTTTTGAAAGGTTATCTGAAAAAAAATCATCAATAAACCTTGTGGGATTTTCAAAAGCCTTATGTAGGTTAATAATTGGGCCTCATGAACAGGTAAAAGAAAACCAACAGTTTTTAGCTCAATTATCAATGATTCATTAACTATTAGGTCTGCTTTTAATTCCACCTCAAGACTAAGCTCTTTGTAATACAAAGGTGCTTTAACTTGCTGCATTACCTTAAAACCTTTTGATTTCAATTCATAGGTTAGACATTTTTGATAAACACTTTCCAAAAGGTCTGGTCCGACCTCTCTATGTACATTTATTGCGCAACCAAGCACATCATATGATAACTGAGTGATTTTTTTTATTCATACATGAAACTACTTTGGAATGAATTTATTCTTGTTTCAAGTATCTTTCAAATTCTAATCGGATATAATCGGATAAGTTTATAAGTAGTACATAGAGCACCGGAATCGTCACGCTGAGCCAAGCGAAGAGTCTCCCAAAATAGAGGAGATTCTTCTCCCGAATTACTCGGGATCAGAATGACGTAGTAATAAGATGTCATTGCCTTTCTGTAAATGCCAAATTTTAAAATCTCAGCATGACGGTACTTCATTCATCTCGTAACCTACTTTATACTTTGAATCCCACCCTGCACCCTGGCTCTTGCCTAAAAATGTCCAAAGGGACATTTTCCTGCCGGCCAGTCCTCTTTTACACTTCTACAAGCTTGGTTCGACATGCGCACCACATCGCATGCATCGCTTTTTACTTGGCTCTTGCAACTCTTAATGAAATCCTTAAAAGCCTTAACTCCTTAATGGTTCCACCTATTTTTCGAAGATAACCTTTTCACTTTCAATCCTAAACCTATCTCCATAAACTCCCTCTGGAAGACCTTTACCGCAAGCAATGATCATGTTAATTTCGGCGCCGGAAGGCAATTGCAATAGCTTTTTGACCCTCAACGCATCAAAACCTTCCATAGGGCAAGTGTCATAGCCTTCAGCTTTCATAGCATACATAAAGGTCATGGCTGCCAAGGCTACACTTTTATGGACAGAAATCCGTACATCAGTTTCGCTGACCTCCCTGACCATGGGTCTCTGTAAACCTACCAAGAATGCGATCGTCTTTTTTACAAAAGACCAAAGTGGGTATTTGGAATAGAGTTTGGGAATCAGGCTGCCAAAATAAGATAGGGCTTGCTTTTGTTTATGGGTAGGGGCATTTTTAAATCTTTCTTGAATATGATCGTAATTGGCTTTAGCCCTTATTTTCCAGAGATCTCTTCTAGCCACTATCACTACCAGTTCTCGTGCAGTCGTTGCCGCTTTTTGTTTCATACAAAGCTTAGCAAGCTTCACTTTTAGGGGTGAAGATTCTGGAACCCTGTAAAATTCCCAAAGCTGTAAATTGCTACTGTTTGGGGCAAGTACTGATGCTTCCAAGCATTTTTGAACCAATTCATGATCAAAAGGCGATTCTTGATCAAAGATTCTAACCGACCTGCGTGCATGAACAAGTCCAAAAAATCCTGTTTTATCATTTATTTCCTTCATTTCGTCAATTTTTAATAAACTTATAAAAACTATAAATCTATTTTTGCTTATATTCAAAATCAAAAATAGATTTTATTCCCTAAACCACATGCTGATTGGCTTATGATCTTTACTTTATTGAGGTTGGAACTCTTAAAAACAATGCGTTCCACCGCTTTTGCTAAAAGTATACTGGTTGCAGTATTTTTAGGATTTTTGGCTATCGTATTGCTTTCTTATGTTTTGATATTAGGGCTTTTTCTGAAAGAAGTCATAGAAAAAGGTTTTGAAAGCCCTGATGCCTATGCCACCCTAAGTGGCGTGTTGATTTATTTTTATTTATTTGAATTCATCTACAGGTATTTTGTACAAAAGCTTCCGGTAATGGAATTGCAGCATTTTCTGCATTTGCCAATTAAGAAAAGCTGGATTATACATTTCCTTTTGGGAAGGAGCTTTATCTCTCCCTTGACTTTGATTGCACCTTTGTTATTCACTCCATTTGCTTTCAAGGAAATAGCCCCAAGGTTTGGTGATTTTGCTGCTTGGTCCTGGCTTGGCGCGGTGTTAATGAGCAGTTGGTCCCTGCATTGGCTGATGCTTTGGTTCAAGCAAAAGTTTGAAGATAGCATAATGGGCCTTGCAGTGGTATTCGCTGTACTATTGCTGGGAGCAGGTTCTAATTATTATGGTTGGTTTAATTTAGGTGCCATCATGAAGCCAATTTTTGATTGGTCTTTGAATTCCATAATTCCACCTTTGATCATGACACTTGTATTTTTGGTAATGTATGGGTTGTCGTACAATTATCACCTCAATAATGCATACCTGGAAGACTTGGTTGAAGAAGAGGAAGGGCGGTTTCTTAATCGAAATTTGGGAATATTCAATCGATTTGGACTGGCTGGTGAATTGGCCAATCTGGAGTGGAAATTGATCATCAGGCATAAAAAAAGCAGGACTTATCTGATGTTGGCAGGGTTTTTCCTGCTATATGGACTGATATTTTATACCAACCCTCAATACAAGACGGATGAGGGATTTAGCCACCTCTTTGTTTTTGTGGGCTCCTTTATTACTGGAATTTTCATGCTGCAATATGGGCAACTCTTCCTCAGTTGGAATTCTGCCAATTTTGATTTCTTTCTGAGTAGGAGAGATGGTGTGCAGGCATTGGTAAAGGGGAAATACCTCTTGTTTATTGCTACCTCGGTATTGTGTTATTTGTTGTCAGTACCCTATGTTTATTTTGGATGGGATATTTTACTGATCCATAGCGCTGCGTTTCTTTTTAATATTGGAGTGGTTATGCATTTTGTGGTGTATTTGGCACTTTGGAAACCCAAGCCCATGGACCTCAACAAAGGGGCTATGTTCAATTATGAAGGAGTGGGCATTGCCCAATTTCTTATGGTAATTCCTATGCTTGTGGCACCATATATCGTCTATTTACCATTTGCCCTTTTGCTGAACCAATATGCCGGATTATCAGCCATGGCCATTTTGGGAGGCATTGGAGTAATTGCTTTTCCATATCTATCTCAAATTTCCGTTCAAAGGGTACTTTCCAATAAATATCAGATTTCATCCTCTTTTAGACAAGAATTATGATACGCGTACAAAATCTCAAAAAACAGTACAAAGATGCAGTAGTGCTGGATGTAGAAACACTTTTTATCCCAAAAGGAGAGTGCTTCGGGTTGGTAGGTAATAATGGGGCAGGTAAAACCACCCTTTTTAGGATTATGTTGGACTTGGTAAGGGCCACGGAAGGCCAAGTGATGTTGGATGAGGTGGATGTGGCAAAAACTGAAGATTGGAAATCCAGAATAGGCGCTTTTTTGGATGAACATATGCTGCTAAGCTACCTTACTCCGGATGAGTATTTTGAAACCTTACAAAAAATCTATCAGCTCTCTGAAGAGGATTTGCATTTGCACCTTCAAAAGTTTGAAGAGCTCTTTAATGAAGAGATTATAGGTAAAAAGAAATACATAAGAGACCTTTCTAAAGGAAATCTAAAAAAGGTAGGCATCGCCGCAGCCATGATGGGAAATCCTGAAGTGGTGATGTTGGACGAACCTTTTGAAAATTTGGATCCAAGCTCTCAGGTGAGATTGAAGAAGTTGATACAGCAGGAAAAAGAACGTTCTAATGTGACTTTCCTGATTTCCAGCCATGACCTTAACCATGTGACAGAGATCTGCGACCGCATCGTGCTTTTGGAAAAAGGCAAAGTCATCAAGGATTTAAAGGAAAAATCTGAAATGGTGGAAGAGCTCAATTCTTATTTCGGAACTTAAAAAAGGTTCTTAAATAGTGTCCTCAGTAGAAAAAAATAATTGTATTTTGAAACAAGAGATTTACCGGAATGGTAAATCTCTTTTTGATTGTAAACTACGGATACTACCTGATCTGTAGAGAAAGGATTATTTTTAATAATTCCAAAAACCTGTTTTAAAGGCAATTTAATCTTTGGAATACTTTCCCCAATGATGGCTATTGCAATCTCCTTTTCATTGCTGAGAATATCAATTTCAAGGTATTCATTTTTAATGTGCAAATCGGCGATCAATTGAACAGGTTGCATATCTGCTTATTTTTCAGAGGTAGAAATTTTTAGCTTACCATTAATCTTCCAATTTGTCACATCATTTGAACCTACTTCCCTTGGAACTCCAAGATTGAAATCTTCAAATTCATAAGAGATTACGGCACCTTTCCCTGTAAGTTTTTCATAAAGTCCGATGGCCAGATCAGGCCAAGATTGGATGTTTTGTTTTGATTCTGACATAGTTAAAATATTTTATGGTTTAGTATCTATCTAACAGCTTCAGCGAGCTATTGTTTGAAGGCATTTACATGGATTTTTTGGATAAGGCCGATTGATGCCTTATTTTCAATATTCAATAGATTTACCTGTGAAAAAGGAAAGAAGAACTTTCATAAAAAAAATCAGTCTGGCATCTATTTCGTCTGCATTGGGAGCCCATATTGTTTTTGCAGATAAAATGCCCAAAGGATACCTTCCTGTACTTATGGAGGAACAGGATAGTTTGAAATCCATGGGCAAAGATCCCTCCCTCACTGTGCTGAATGACAGACCTTGGAATGTAGAAACCCCCGTTCACTTATTGGATGACAGAGAGACACCTGTTTCCAAAATGTTTATCAGAAACAATGGACTTCTTCCGGAGCAAATTAACTTGGAAGAATGGACCTTTACTATATATGGGGAGTCTGTCATTAAAGCCAAAACTTACAATATGGAGGAATTGAAAAATAAGTTCAAGACTTATTCCTATTATTTGGTTTTGGAATGTGGGGGAAATGGAAGAGGAGAATTTTACCCTCCTGCCGAAGGCAATCAATGGGGGGTTGGAGCTGTTTCTTGCGCCAAGTGGACAGGCGTGAGATTGAGAGATTTATTGGAAGATGTGGGATTAAAAAATGATGCTGTTTATATCGGTTACCATGGTTTGGACAGCCACTTAAGTGGAGATCCCAAGAAAGCATCCATATCAAGAGGGATTCCTATATGGAAGGCCCTGCAGGATGAAACCTTATTGGCTTTTACAATGAATAATCAGGAATTGCCTTTTATACATGGTTATCCTTTAAGGTTGGTTGCTGGTGGGTTTCCCGCCTCCGCATCTGGAAAATGGCTGAAAGCAATTTCTGTGAGAGACAAAGTACATGATGGAGAGAAAATGGAAGCACCTTCATATCGGGTTCCAATATCACCCATTGAACCAGGAACCACCGCAGACAGTGAAGACATGCGGATAATTGAATCCATGCCAGTGCGTTCTATTATTACTTATCCCAAATCTGGTGCACAGGTAGCTTTTGGTCAAACGCTTGCAATCAGGGGACACGCCTGGGCAGGAGAAGCTGCGGTAAACCACGTGGAATATTCCATAGATTTTGGCAGTACCTGGAGGGCTTGCAATCTGGAAAGGCCAATCAATAGATTGGCCTGGCAACATTTTTCGGCCAAAATAGAATTTCCTTTGAAAGGTTATTATGAAGTCTGGGTCAAAGCGACCGATGACAAAGGAATAAGCCAACCCATGGTGGTGCCCAATTGGAACCCAAAAGGGTACCTGAATAATGCCTGCCACCGCGTTGCAGTCAAATTAGTATAAAATGAAAGAACAAAGTCCCAGAAAAATACTTGTAGCCTTAGCTGGATTGGCTGCTTTGTTAGTGGTTTTGGTACTTACTGCAATTGTTTCTATTTTGTTGTTGTATACTGAGCCGGAGTGGCTATCAGTCTCCGATAAACCGGAACTGCCTACCGGAAATCCGGTAACAATAGAGGAAGAGATCAGCGAGGGTGTCCATGTTCCAACAGGTTTCAAAGTTGGTGAAGGACTTGAGTTGGTGATAGGAAATTGCACCAACTGCCATTCTGCCAAACTGGTTACCCAAAATCGATTCACCAAGGAGGGATGGATCAATGTGATCCGTTGGATGCAGGAGACCCAGGGATTATGGGATTTGGGAACGAACGAAGAATCCATCGTGGCTTACCTTTCCACCCATTATGCTCCAGAAGCAAGGGGGAGAAGGAAGCCTTTGGAAGTAGAATGGTATGATTTGGAATAGGGAGTTAATTTCGTCTTAATATATAAGAATGGAAAATCATCAATTTGCTATATGCAGAAACCCAATAAAAAGTGATTTTTTAATATGATTTAATTAACAGGAATGGTGACTTGTAATTGAAACACTTTAGGACGCTTTATGAATTAACATAAACCTAATAAAAACCAAAATCCCTTTCCCCTCTGAAAATCGCAGATTTTTGAGGAAGAAAGGGATTTTTTGTGGAGCTGGCGAGATTCGAACTCGCGTCCAGATAGGGAAACACCGTACCGTCTACATGTTTAGTCACCTGTTGGGTTTTCGACTGTTGTTTGCTGGATGACACACCTGACAACAGCTTAGCCACTGATCTTAACCCGGCTTAGTAGCCTCACTGGGAGCAGCCCTGTCAAGTCGACACCCCAATTCCAACCGGACAGCGCAACGGATGGTGGGATGTGGCCGGGGAGAATCTATCGAATCTCAACCCTTTAAGCATTATCTAAATCCCCTGAGGGTTAGATTAGGCAGCCATGGCGTAACGAGTTTCGCCAATTATAGTTCGTATGAATGATTCACAGGCGTACATACTCCACCTGACATGCGAGCCCGATCTTTACACCTACTGTCAAAACCGGTCAGCCCCGTTTTATTTAAAGGGATGACAAATATAAATCAAAATTGGTTCCAAATGACCTTTGCTTGTGAATCATTTTAAGGCAAGTCCAATAAGTATAAAGAAATAAATGCCAGATGGACTGCATCGAGATTCAAGGACAATAATTTTGGATTCCGATTCAAAAATCCAAACCTTTGCACTTGAAAAAATTAATCCGTTTTGAGAAAAATTATTTTCAACCTCCTCTTTTTGATTTCCTTTACTTCGAATGCCCAGATCCTGAATATCGAAAGGTACAGGCTGGAAAAAGACAGTACCAAAAATCTGATGATCAAAGCTACTGCCGGACTCAATATCTACAATAGAAGTGCAGCGGCAGATGCTCCCGTAAATCTATTCGGTTATAAATGGGATATCAATTCCATGTACCATACAGGAAAGCATGCTTTCGTTTTGGTCTCAAATTTTGACTATTTACGCATCAATGACAATGATTTCCTGAACTTTGGACTGTTACATGGTAGGGCTGTGTATAACCGGGAAAAGAAAATGAATTTTGAAACTTATGTGCAGTACAGCTTCGATAACTTTCGTGGTCTGGCCCCGCGTTGGATTGCTGGAGGTACCTTTCGAAACAGATTGATAAAGAGTGAAGACCTTACTTTGATCCTTGGTATTGGAGCCCTGTATGAAAATGAAACATGGGAAGATCCTTTAAATGAAGGATTTGTGCAGGTTTCATTTATAAAGAGTTCCAATTATATTTCCTTAAGATGGTCCATCAATGACTTTGTGGACCTGAACCTGGTCAATTATTATCAGGTGGGTTATGACCGGGAGATAAGTGCCTTTAGAAACAGGATAAGTGGAACTGCCAATATCAACACGAAAATCACAGACCGGTTTTCATTTAACAACTCTTTTGAATATTCCTATGAGGATAAACCCATAGTATCCATCACTCCGTTTATATTCGCCATCCGTTCCGGAATTTCTTTTGATTTTTAAAGCATTTAACAGTGAAGGCATTACAAAAAAAAGCCAGCATTAAGCTTGATATGCTGGGCACAAAATTGCAATTATTTTATATCTTGCGGTGATGGAAAATTTCGTTGTTTCTGCCAGAAAATACAGGCCTTCCAATTTTAAAAGTGTCGTGGGACAAGGGCATATCACCACTACCCTCAAGAATGCCATAAAAAATAATCATTTGGCCCAGGCCTTTCTGTTTTGTGGTCCAAGGGGAGTAGGTAAAACAACCTGTGCAAGAATTTTGGCCAAAACCATCAATTGTGAAAACATAAGCCCAGATTTCGAAGCCTGTAACGAATGCGATTCGTGCAAGGCTTTCAACAACAATGCCTCTTTCAATGTACACGAATTGGATGCGGCTTCCAATAACTCAGTAGATGATATCAGAAACCTGGTAGAACAGGTTCGTTATGCGCCCCAACAGGGACAATACAAGGTCTATATCATTGATGAGGTGCACATGCTGTCCAATCAGGCATTCAATGCCTTTTTGAAAACCCTGGAAGAACCTCCCAAGTATGCCATATTTATTTTGGCCACCACGGAGAAACATAAAATTATTCCTACCATCCTCTCCAGATGTCAGATTTTTGACTTCAATAGGATCCAGATTAATGACATCACCGATCATCTCAGATACATTGCGGGTGAGGAAAAAATAGAAGCGGAGGAGGAAGCCTTAAGGCTGATTGCAACAAAGGCAGATGGCGCATTGAGGGATGCACTTTCCATTTTTGATCTCATCGTTACGTATTCTGAGGGCAACAAACTCACCTACCAGGAAACCATCAGTAACCTGCACATCCTCGATTATGATTATTATTTCAAGGTGTTAGATGCTTTAATGGCAGGCAACATATCCAATGTGCTTTTAATTTTTGATGAGATACTCAAAAAAGGTTTTGATGGGCATAACTTTATTGTAGGACTGACGGAACACCTACGCGATCTAATGGTCTCCAAGGACTCAGCCACAATAGCTTTGATCCAGGTTTCGGACAGTATCAAGGAAAGGTACCTTCAACAGGCACAAGAATGTACAGTTTCATTCCTGCTTTCCGCATTGAATATTTGTAACCAATGCGATATCCAATACAAAGCCAGTAAAAATCAGAGATTGCATGTAGAACTGGCATTGATGAAAATGGCCAAACTTCCCCAGGCCATTCATTTGGCTGCTTTGGCAAAAGAGGATTCAAAAAAAAAAGCCTGATTGATCAACATCAGGAGGCTCCTTCCAATGGATCCACAAAGCCTTCACTCTTCAAAAATGAAGGAAATTTATTTGGAGTAAAAAAGACACCCGTCCAAAAGACCGTTGCGATTCCTGGGAGTATGACTGCTGCCAAAAAAATGGCCCTTGAAAAGCCAAAAGAGGTTCAGGAGTCAGTTTCTGAAATAAAAGAGGCCACCATACCTGTAAAGCAGCCTCAATTGGCGGAAGAATTCGATTTAGAAAAGCTCCAACAGGTTCTGGAAGCAGTGATAGATCAGTATAGAAGCCAGCATAAAAACCTTGAAGTGACTGTTTTAAAACAACCCGTATTCCTTGATCAAGAGACGGTGACCTTTAAGCTCAATGGGGAGATCCAGCAGGATATTTTCTACAAAATCAAACCGGAAGTCTTACAGGTAATAAGGAGAAAGTTGAATAATTACAGTGTAAGCATGGAAGCCGTTATCGTTGAAGAAGAAGTCGAGGGTCAGAAAAAGCTCTACACCAGTACAGATAAATTACAGTACCTGAAGGAAAAGTCTCCTGCTTTGGTGGAACTTCAAAGGCGCTTTGGGCTGGAGACAGATTTTTAAAAATCAAGGGCCAAACCAAAATTAATCATATTCTGAAATTGTATGGCCTGTCGGGGAGGGCCGCTTTCCTGTTGAATAAATACCCGCTCATCATAGATCAGTATGGTTTCAATACGTGTTGTAATGTACTTATTGACTTTCATACTGATCACGGAGTTGAAGTTTACCACAAAGTTTCCCAGTCGCTCAAAGTTGGTAAAAAGATTTAGATCAGCACGCCATCGAATATCTTCCATCAGGCCAATATCGGTTGTGGAACCAAAGGATAGCCCTGCCTCAGGTCGTACAGTTTCTCCTGGAATCACCCCAAATGCACCTGCTCTGCTCAATGAATCATCCAATACTATGGTGAACCTTCCGGTAAACGGTGAGGCTATCAATGATATTCTGTCATTATTGTCGTATTCTTTCCTATAATTGAGACCTGTGGATGACTGTACATATGCCGGTGCTAGAAAATCTGATAGCCGGTTACGGGAATCCAACTCTGCCCCTGCTGGTCTGAAATAACGATAACCAGCCAGTAATTGGGTCCGTGCATCAATTTGTGTGGATAAATACCAAGACTCCGTCAGCTCTCTACCGTATTTACTGATAAAGATAAAGTTGTCATTGGTTTTTCTGGTTTTAAATCTCCGATCAGCCTGACGGTTGAAGCCTGCATTCACTGTAAGTTTACTGTCCCAGATGATTTTATCTTTTTTGTAGTTGGCAAACATCACCAGTCCTGTATTCATGGCAAGGTTACTTGCCCCTCCCGCATTCCAGTTTGAAAGGCTTACCTGCTGTATACTCAAATTAAAATTCCCTCCTTTTTCCCAATAGACAGGTTTTATCTTTTGCTTGACGATAATGGAATCACCGATCATAATGATGGTGTCGCCTGCAATCAGTAAGGTGTCCGCCAAAATTAAAGGATCCTGAGCTTTTGAAAGGCTCAAGGATCCCAATAAAATTAAAACTGCCAATACCAGCTTTTTAATCATGAATCAGTGTGCTCGTTTATTTAGGGCTTATAGATAGTTATTCTTTGTCCCACTGTAATGGTATTGTCCGGTAAGTTGTTCCATTTTTTGATATCATCTACACTCACACCATAGTTTTGGCTAAGCCGGAATAGTGTCTCTCCACTGACTACGGTATGGATAATTGTACCACTGCCTGTCACGGTTTCCGTTGCTCTCGGAGCTGCTGCAGGAGTACTGGTTTGGACCGACCTGGCAGACGTTGATGTTGCTTGTAGTTTTATCTCCTGGCCTACCCTAATGGTGTTATCAGAAAGGTTATTCCATCTTTTGATGTCATCCACACTCACATTATAGTTTTGACTCAATCGGAATAAAGTCTCACCTGGAGCCACCACATGGACCCTACCTGTTTCATTGGCAGTCCTTGCAGGCTGTGGCTCTGCTACTGGTGCAGGTTCAGTAGGTCTTGGAACATTTGTTTCTGGCCTTGTTGACCTGTTTTCCGTTACAGTCTCCGGCTCTGTTCTTCCAGTTCTTTCCTCTATAGTAGAGGATGGAGGCGCAGCTGTTGGTCTAGATTGTTCCTGTGTGATTTGGGGTTGAGGTGTTGGTTGCGGTGCAGCTTGGGGGGCAGGTTGCTGCGCAGCAGCCACTTGCCTGCTTTCCTGAGCCGGAGCATCGGAAAGTGCTTCCAGCATTTTTCTGTATTCCTGCCCGGATACCATAACGAATTCTTCCCCTCTTTTTCTATGATCCTGTAAATTCA
>NZ_SLAP01000213.1 GCF_007126775.1 Cecembia sp.
GATATAATTTATTAAAAATTTTCAATGAAAAAAATTGCTTGTTTGAGATGGATAGAAAGCAGCTATGTAAAGTAGCTTTATGTTTTAAGCAGTTTTTGGTGCTCAAATTTTAATTCTTCCCTGCTGCGAGCACTGCCATATCCACTACTTCTGCTCCAGAATGCAGTAAAACATTGGCGCATGTCACCAAAGTTGCACCCGTGGTCATCACATCATCTACCAAAAGAATTTTCTGTCCTTTAATATTTGCTAGGGGAATAATTTCAAAAACGTCAGCAACGTTTTGAAGGCGTTGCATCCTGGATTTCTTTGTTTGTGTTTCTGTGAAATGCACCCTTTTTAACGCAGATACTACAGGTATTTCCAAGGAGGCATTCAGTCCAAGAGCAAATTGTTCGCTTTGATTGTATCCCCTGTGTTTTTGTTTTAGGGGATGGAGTGGAACTGGTACAATCTGATCCCATGTATTCTCGAAGCCATTTTCTTTCAGAATTTGTCCATATACTTTACCGAGTTCCACCCCGATTTCAGGTCTATTTCTATATTTCAACAAATGCAATAATTTTTGGCTGTTTCCTTTCTTGGTATATCTTAAAAATGCAAAAACCATTCTTGGCTTAGTAAGGCCCAAAATTTTTACCAAAAGGTCGTTATTTTGAGGTTGAAGGTGGTAATTGGTAACAGGAAGGTCAGCAATACAGATTTTACAGAGTTGATTTTCGAACTCATAAAGGCTCCTTTTACAGAGGCAACAGGTTTTTGGGAAAACCAATGACAAAAAATCTTCAAAAATAGGGAAACGCATTTCCAAAAAGGCTTGTTACAACTCCATGACAGTAAAATACCTGTTATATTTACAGGTTAAATTAACATCCTAAAAATTAATGAATTTAATAGAAGAATTCAATACTTACAGGAGCGAAATGAATGAAAAAATCATGGCTTCTGATAACAAGGTGATCAAAAGGTTTTTCAACCTGGACACCAATACCTATTCAGAAGGTGCTGTGGATGTCAAAACCAAGGAAATGATAGGCTTGGCCTGTTCAATGGTCTTGCGATGTGATGACTGCATTAAGTACCACCTTGGCAAATCATTTGAGGCAGGACTTAAGAAAGAAGAAATATTTGAAGTTTTTTCCATTGCAACCGTAATTGGCGGCTCTATTGTGATTCCACATTTGAGAAGGGCGGTTGAATATTGGGAATTACTGGAAAAAGAAGGAAAAAGGGATGTTTAAGAAAGACCTCGACCTGGAGAAGCGCTGGAGTAAATTACTTCAGGGTATCGCAGAATTGATAGGAAAAAAACCCAATGATATGAATGGGGTTCTTTTTTTGATAGGAGTGCAGGAATTGGGTCAGGGAAATAAAAACTTTTCAAAAGAGCAAAAGCAGGATCTCATGCACATAGCCATTTGCAAGGTTTTGAGTTACGCAGGCTTTTACGAACTGGATTACATTGATCAGGACGGATGGCCACATTGGAAATTAATCAATAAGTTACCACATTTTGATATTCTGGAGCAAGAGAAGTTGCTTAAGATCCATGTTTTGGAATATTTCGAAAAAGAATTTGACATAGAAATAAAATAAGGATAAGTAAATTGTAAAGAAAATCATCCAAAATAAATGAAAATCGTATCCTATAATGTTAATGGTATCCGTGCTGCATTAAACAAAGGTTTTGC
This sequence comes from Cecembia sp., assembly GCF_007126775.1. Classification (GTDB taxonomy): domain Bacteria; phylum Bacteroidota; class Bacteroidia; order Cytophagales; family Cyclobacteriaceae; genus Cecembia. The sequence continues at coordinate 1,692 of NZ_SLAP01000213.1, forward strand.
AGACTGGCTCAGAAAAAATGATCCTGATATCATTGGTTTACAGGAGGTTAAAGCCTTAGAATCCCAAATTGACAAATCCATTTTTGAGGATATGGGATACCAGGTTTATTGGTTTCCAGCAGTAAAGAAAGGCTACAGTGGGGTTGCAATCCTAAGTAAAGAAGCACCCAAAAAAGTGACCTATGGTATGGGTTTACCCGTATACGATGATGAAGGAAGAATGATCAGAGCAGATTATGAGGACTTTTCCTTTATTTCTGCTTATTTTCCATCAGGAACCACAGGAGACATCAGACAGGATTTCAAATACCAGTTTCTGGATGACATATTTGGCTATTCTCAAGATCTAATCAAAGAATATCCCAAACTTATCTTAAGTGGAGATTACAATATCTGTCACAAGGCCATTGACATTCATAACCCTGTGTCCAATAAGAATTCATCTGGTTTTCTTCCTGAAGAAAGGGCTTGGATGGATAAATTTACCGAATCAGGGTTCGATGATAGCTTTAGGTTATTTAACCAAGACCCCCATCATTACACCTGGTGGAGTTACCGGGCAGGCTCAAGGGGTAAAAACTTGGGTTGGCGTATAGATTACCATATGACCACTACTGCTATGAAAGAACAGATTAAAAATGCGAAAATAATGGCAGATGCGGTTCACTCAGACCATTGCCCCATTCTCATTGAAATGAATAAATAAAAGAATATATAATCGTTAATTTATCTATAAAACATTAATGAAATCTATTAAAATTTCAATACCTTCTATAATTGAGAATATCAAAATCATAGAAAGTTTCATTGACAATGCCAGGGATAAATATGCTATTGATGATGATATTTATGGCAATATCATGATTTCGGTAACTGAAGGTGTAACCAATGCCATCATACATGGCAATAGATTGGACAGCAGCAAAAAGGTACATCTTGAACTCAAGCTGGATGATGAACAGATAGAGTTTACTATCACAGATGAAGGTAGAGGTTTTGACTATGCGCATCTTCAAGATCCGACAGCCCCTGAAAATTTGGAGAAAGCTGGAGGAAGAGGAATTTTCATCATCAAACACCTAGCAGATGATGTCAAATTTGAAGATGAAGGAAGAAAGGCAGTGTTGACATTTTATATGTAATATGGCTATTCTATTTTTTGAAGAGGATATACGGTTTCCTGTAAGGAATAAAAATAAGTTCAAAAAGTGGCTAAGAACTGTAGCAGCAAAGGAAGGCAAGCGAATTGGTGAATTAAATTATATATTCTGTACAGACGAGTACCTATATCAAATTAATGTCGAATATTTGAATCACAGCACATACACAGATATTATTACTTTCGACAATTCGGAGGATGTTAACTTTATAGAAGGAGACATCTTTATAAGTGTAGAACGGATTAGAGAAAATGCTCATATAGAAGGGGCAGCATTAGAAAATGAATTACTTCGGGTAATGAGCCATGGCTTGCTTCACTTAATGGGATACAAGGACAAAAAAGAAGAGGATAAAAGACTAATGAGGGAAATGGAGAACCAATCTATTTCACTCTTCCCTTATTGATGTTCCACGTGGAACACCTCATAACTGATGATAAAAGATTTTATAAGAGAAGTGTTCCACGTGGAACACTTTATAAATAGGAAAATATATGTTTCCAGAATATGATGTGATCGTAGTAGGAGCAGGACATGCGGGCTGTGAAGCTGCGCACGCTGCTGCAACAATTGGTGCTAAGGTCCTGCTTTGCACAATGAATATGAATACAATCGCTCAAATGTCATGCAATCCTGCCATGGGTGGCGTTGCGAAAGGACAAATTGTGCGCGAGATAGATGCATTGGGAGGCAAGTCAGGAATAATTTCTGATAAATCAATGATACAGTTCCGGATGCTCAATCGCTCAAAAGGGCCTGCCATGTGGTCTCCTAGGACTCAAAATGACAGAATGCGTTTTGCAGAAGAATGGCGATTGGCTTTAGAAAGAACTCCCAATGTAGATTTCTGGCAGGAAATGATCAATGGGATAGTAGTAAAAGACAATAGAGTAATAGGTGTAAAAACAGGAATAGGTTTAGAAATCAAGGCAAAATCTGTTGTACTTACAAATGGCACATTCCTAAACGGTATCATTCATATTGGAGAAAAGCAATTTGGCGGTGGAAGGACAGGTGAATCTGCTGCTAAAGGAATAACAGAACAACTCGTTTCTTTGGGATTTGAAGCGGGAAGAATGAAAACCGGTACACCGCCAAGGGTAGATGGGAGATCTTTGGACTACAAAAAGATGGAAGTGCAGGAAGGAGACTCTCAACCAGAGAAATTCTCATATTCAGATGAGACAAGTCCGCTAAAGGAACAAAGAAATTGTTGGATAACATATACCAATAAAAGTGTACACGAAACTTTAGAGACAGGGTTTGATCGTTCTCCAATGTTCAATGGCCGTATTCAGGGACTAGGACCGCGATACTGTCCATCTATAGAGGACAAAATAAACCGTTTTGCAGAACGTGAAAGACATCAAATTTTTGTAGAACCTGAGGGTTGGAATACTGTGGAAATCTATGTTAATGGCTTTTCTACATCATTGCCGGAAGATGTACAATACAAAGCCATGCAAAAAATCCCGGGCTTTGAAAATGCTAAAATGTTCCGTCCTGGATATGCAATAGAATATGATTTCTTCCCTCCTACGCAGTTAAAATTGACACTGGAGACTCATTTAATAAATGATCTATACTTCGCAGGACAAATCAATGGTACTACCGGTTATGAGGAAGCAGCTTCCCAAGGACTTATTGCAGGTATTAATGCAGCATTAAAGGTTCAGGAAAAAGATCCTTTTATACTGAAACGCTCTGATGCCTACATAGGAGTACTCATTGATGATCTAATCAATAAGGGTACAGATGAACCATATAGAATGTTTACCTCACGTGCCGAATTCAGATTATTGCTGAGACAAGACAATGCAGATCTTAGATTGACCCAATTAGGGCATCAAATAGGACTTGCTGAAAATAATAGGCTTGAAAAAATGTTAGATAAAAAATCAGATACTGCCAAATTGATCA
>NZ_SLAP01000203.1 GCF_007126775.1 Cecembia sp.
AGATTTAAAAAATAGTAATTTTCTTAAAACAGCATTTATAGTTATCAACAATGAGGGGGGTCTGGGGGGAGACTGATAACTTGTTAATAAATGTTGATAAATTAAATTTACTAAAAAAGAATGGGGTGAACTTTCCGATTTTCTAGGTAAAACCTATGTCCCGTATTAGTCCCCATTCTTTAATTAGTTGCCTAAAGAACCAATTAGAATTTTAGGTTTCCAGGCCTTCTAAAGGTGTAAGTTTTGGCAACTTTATTTGTTAAATCTATAATCCAAAGTTATGAAATTTAAAGTATTTATCGGAATTGATGTCAGTAAATCAACTATTGATGTTTACTTGCTCCGGGGTGGCAGACATGCTGTTTTCAGTAATAACAAGAAAGGATTTGCTGAAATGACAGAGTGGATCATGTAGCAAACCGGAGAGGTAATTTGCTCTGAAATCATTTTTGCTTTTGAGCATACAGGGCTTTATTCGGATAATCTGATGATGTTTCTGGATGAACAGAATTTCCCGTTTACAGTTGTCTCAGGCTTGGAAATAAAAAGATCCATGGGTATAAGGAGAGGTAAATCCGACAAGACTGATTCAAAGCTGATAGCAGAATATGTCTATGAAAAGAGGGAGAAAATAAAACTCTTTGAAATGCCTTCAGCAACATTAAGGGCTCTAAAAAAGCTCGCGTCATACAGAGAACGTCTGGTTCAGGAAAGGGCAGGGTTCAAAACCAGGATAAAGGAATTTAAAGAGGTGTTCCCGGATACTGAGTTCGTATTTTACACTGAATCCCATAAAAAGATAATTGAATGCCTGGATAAGGAGATTCAAGGTATTGACAATGAAATCAGAAAACTGATCAAAAAGGAAGAGAAGCTACATAGGCAGTATAAGCTCATCCAGACGATCAAAGGGATAGGACCTCAAACAGCCATAATAATGATTGTGCTTACCAAGGGTTTTTCTTCTTTTGAGAACTGGAGAAAGTTTGCAAGCTTCTCGGGAACAGCTCCCTACCCAAATGAATCAGGTTTATACAAAGGAAAAACCAAAACAAGTAATCTTGCAAACAAACAAATCAAGAGCCTTTTAACATTGTGTGCTGAAAGTGCTATCCAGCACAATCCTGAAATGAGGTTGTATTATCAAAGAAAAGTAGAGGAAGGAAAAAACAAAATGAGTGTACTAAACACGATAAGGAACAAACTCATTGCAAGAGTCTTTGCAGTTGCCAAACGAAATACTCCATATGTAGAAACATTCGGGTTTGCTTCTTAAAAATTGTATTATTTTACTTGCTTTAATCTTAGAATACGGGACAGTCAATGGTACTTGGTACATTCTAACCAACCCTTTTAAATTTCTTCTTGTGTCTTGTGTATTATATCTTGAGTCTCGTCTCTCGCTCCTGCTTGCAGCAGGCAAGTCCAAAATCTCATTTTTCCATCGGATGCTCTTTCAACAACTCAGCTGGTGAATAAAACCCCCGCTTATTTTCAACTGCTACCCTTACCTCTTTCACCTTGTCAGGTCGAATGGCAGCTGCCTGATTTCCAAAAGAGTTTCTCACATATGTCAAGACTGCTGCAATCTCATTGTCATTGAGCATACCTTCGTAGGGTGTCATTGGCACATGGCCAGGGTATTCCTTTCCAAGAACTTCAATTGGCCCCATCAAACCCTTAAGTACCAATTTGATCAACCGCTCTTCACTGCCTAATACCCATTGGGTTCCTACAAGAGGGGGAAATTGAGAGGCCGATAGCCCTCTGCCATCGGGCTGATGGCAGGTTGCACAAAACCCATCTCTATTGTAAATCTCTTTCCCTATGAGGTATAACTCCTGATCTCCTCCAGTTAGATTGGATTTGATATCCTCCTCTTTCTTTTCCCTGACAGAAATCCCATTGATATGGGCTACTGCAGCTTCATGGGCATGGACCATCCAATTGTCCAAGGGCATTTTCTCGGCCTCAGCTAAAATGGGCAGGCTTTTTTCTTTTGGAAGCCAGGAAGCAGCTGTAATAGCCTCCAACCTGACGCGGCCATGTGCATCCCTTACGGCTTCCATCAGTAAATCTGAGTGATCGGCCACCTGATGTGTATTATACCGCAATACCCTTACAGCAGCAGCCCTTACTCTAAAATCATCTGCCTTGAGTAATTGTTTTAACAGTTCTTTATCCACTTTATTTAAACCCCAACTGACCCATAGGGCTTCCAAAAGATAAGCTTCATATTTCGGGTCATTTTTATCTAAAGAGGCGGTCCACGATGAGATAGCTTTCACAACCTGATCTGCATTTCTGCCCCTTAGTTCTCTTTTGGTCCTGTACTTTGTCCTGAACTCCGGTAATTTCAAATTTTCCAAAAGTTCCGGAATACTGGCGCCATGGATTTTTGCAGGCTCCACCAAGGGTCTGGAGGGATAAGTGATTCGATAGACCCTGCCGTGAACATGGTCCCTCAATGGGTCTCGGGCATTGTGCTGCATATGGCCTATGAGTACATTGTGCCAATCAATAAAGTAAAGTGAACCATCCGGGGCAAACTCCATATCCACTGGACGAAAATTCCTGTCGCTGCCTTTTACCAAGTCTAATCGATGACGGGTCCTATACCCCGTTCCATCATCTTCCACGGCATGCTGTTTCATTCCTAAAAAACCAATAGTATTGTTGATCAAAATATCTCCTTGGACTTCATCAGGGAAATGCCTGCTGGAAACAAACTCTAACCCAGAAGTTGGCCTAACTCTGTGTGCATCCTCAATCAAATTAAAGGACTTGTGAGTAGCTTCTCCATACCTGGGCAGAACCGTGCCCGGCATCATCCACATCACATCGGGGCCGGATGTTTCTGCAAAGAAATTCTGCCCCCAATCGTCAAAAGCAATCCCCCATGGATTGGGAATGGACAATTGCGCAGTCCTTTCTAAGTGGTGTCTGGTAGGATTATACCTGAAAAACCCTCCATTTGTGGCCCGAACAGTTCCATAGGAAGTCTCTACATTGGAATGCAAAAATACTCCTTCCCCCATGTAAATCGCCCCGGAAGGATCAGCAGCAAAGGCAGAAATTACATGGTGGGTATCGTGGTCATCAAAACCACTGAGCAATATTTCAACTTTATCTGCCCGGTCATCTCCATTGGTGTCAATGAGTATTTTCAGATGGGTACCCTGAGAAACATAGACTCCTTCTGGCGCTATTTCAAATCCCATAGGAAGGTGAAGCCCATCAGCAAAAACGGTCTGCTTATCTGCTTTGCCATCACCGTTGGTATCCTCCAGTATAATAATCTTGTCATTGGGTTTTTCATTACCAGGCTTGTAATGGGGATAACTGGGGCAAGTCGCTATCCACAACCGGCCTTTATTATCAAAACTCATTTGAACTGGATTGGCCAAATCCGGAAATTCAACCTCTGAAGCAAAAAGTTCGATTTTATATCCTTCGGGTACAGTAAGCTGATCAAGGGCATCTTGACCATAGAGATACGTCAGGTTCCCATTTTGTTGTGGATTGTAATTGGTCTCTACTGGAGGTAATTCAATGGTATTTTTGTCAGCAGCTTCAATATCCATGATTTCCCCTTTAGCGGCCTTCCAGATGGCTTCATCCCGGATGGCGGTCATCTGCCTGATTTTTTCCAACTCGTAAGGATAATTATCCGGACCAAATGGTTTATACCTTCTTCCATAGACATGGACTCCATTCGGACTCTTGAAATCATTGTGCCACATCCAGTTCTTTCTCATGACCAATTCATGGATCAAATCCCTATGATTTGCTGCCTTGGGTTTGGCTTTACCAAATACCTGATCCGCCAACAAGACCGCTAATTTTTGATAGCCCAATTCATTGAGTTGGGACCCGTCTATGGTTAAAGGTGCTTTATTGGATGCATACCATTTTTTCGATGGGTTGAAGGCATCCACAAAGAGGACTTTATGCTTCTCAGCAACTTCCTTCATCGCTAAAGTATACAATTCAAGGTTTTTGTTTTCTTGTTTCCCATTGGGCAGATCCTTCATTGCCGATAAGTCCTCAAAGGCAATCGGCGAAATGATGACCAATTGGGCTGGTGTATTCCCGTTGTAACTTTGTTGTAAAGTATGCCTGATAAAAGCATCCAATTCGGCTTTATAATTTCCCAGCCCTTCTTTTCCTTGGAAAGACTCACTGTACCCAAAAAAGGCCAAAATGATATCCGCTTTATGTCTATTTAGCCACTCATCAGGACTTTCAAAATGCCCTTCAGAATTGGAATTATTTGCAAACTCTGTCTGAAAATCTTCAGCCCCTGGAAAAGCCCAGGGAGAAAATCTTCCTGAATGCGGACGGAAACCAGGGGTATTGCCCCCGTCGCACATATTCCGAATATACAGCAGGCTATCCGGATATCGGACATGCATTTCCGTTTCAAAAAGCCCATAATCCATCATTCTGGAGCCGAGATTATTACCGATAAGGATGATATGATCACCTTTATTAAACTTTATACCCTCTTTTTGGCTACATTGAAAAAGGGGTATCAAAAAGCTAAGAATTGCCAAGTGCTTGAGTAATCTTTTAGCACGGATCATTAAGAGGTTTTTCATTCGTTTATTCTCAAGAATCGGTTTATAAGGACATTTATCGGTTACACAATATATATGGATAAAAACTCCACCTTAATCTTTGGAAATCTATCCTGCCATATCCTGCTTTAAACAGCAATATATCTTTTTGGAATTTAAGTATTTACTTGGAAACGCAAAAAGAGAATGATGGTAAAGGGTTAAAAAGAAGTGTCTAGAGTTCGTTATCAATGACAGATTACCGGAATCGTCACTCTGATCCGCCACAGGCGGAGAAGAGTCTCCCAAAATAGAGGAGATCCTTCTCCCTAATTACTCTGGAGAAGCATGGCGTGTAACATTGTCGTTACGTTTACTTTAGATTTCCCTAAATATTAAAAACTCAGCATGACGGGCACTCCATCTTTCTTTGATAGATTTCAACAATTAGGTAAATCCACCCAAAATAAATTGACATCTGGTTTTCCCATCGTACAGGTAGGTACAGGACAGTTGTTTGTATAAAAATTTAGAAAATTATATATTCACTTACCTTATACCCTTTTATAACAAGTGGCCCAAAATAACCTATGATGGCAGAAAATTTCTGGCTTTGGCAATTTCTTGGAAGACTTCATCCCCTTGTAGTCCATTTCCCTATTGCCCTTCTGATTTTTGCTGCCATTCTGGAAATTTTCACCATTGGAAAATACCAATCTAAATTGAGGCCTGGCATCAATGCCATTCTCCTTGGTGGTATTTTTTCAGCACTTATTGCCGCATTTTTTGGATGGCAGTTGGCCGAAAATGAAAATATTTCTGGTGATTTACTGGACCGGCATCAGCTATTCGGATTTGTCACTGCAGCTATATGCTTGGTTTTGCTATGGTTTTGGCATCAGATCGAGCTAAAAAATAAATTTAAAAATATTAAGTTTTTCCGGGCAATACTTTTTACAACCACTATCGGCATTATCCTTACAGGCCATATGGGTGCTTCTTTGACTCATGGAGAAGATTTTCTAAGCAGTACCTTGCCTTGGAATCAAAGTCTGTCTCCTTACCAATCCGGTAATTTTGATTTAGCCCATTACCAATCAGAAACAGGCACACTTTCCTCAGATGCAGAACTGAAACTAATTGGTGAAGTAAGGACTATTCTAGCCCATAATTGCTACAAGTGCCATAGTGGGGCTAAGATCGAAGGGGAGTTAAGGTTGGACTCCAAAGAACATGTATTTAAAGGAGGGGAATCAGGAGCAGTAATTGTGGCTGGAGCCCCACAACATAGTGAGCTGATCAGAAGAATTAATCTCCCCAAAAACCACAAAGAGGTAATGCCTTCCAAAGCCAACCCCTTAAGCAAAGAGGAAATAGCCTTGCTGACATTATGGATAGAAAAAGGAGCCCACTGGCCGGATAATGCCGCACTGCCAAGCATCTACAGGGTTGCTGACTTGGCCCCACGAAAACCTTCACTGCCAAGGGCAGGTAAGGGATTGACAAACCCTGTGGACCTATTTGTCCATGATTATTTTCAGGAAAAAGGTTTGACTTGGCCTGAAGGCATTGATGATAAGACTTTCTTGCGAAGAATATACCTTGACCTCATCGGACTGCTTCCAAGTCCAGAAGTTTTGCATGCTTTCTCCGAAGACACAAGACCTGATAAAAGAGCCATTTTAGTAGAACAATTGCTCAGTAAAAATGAGGATTATGCCATGCATTGGCTAACCTTTTGGAATGACCACTTAAGGAATGATTACACCGGCACAGGCTACATTACCAATGGGAGGTACAACATCACTGACTGGTTGTATCAATCACTTTTAAACAACAAGCCCTATGATGTTTTTGTCAAAGAACTGCTTAATCCAGATGAAAAATCCAAGGGATTTATTGAAGGCATCCGATGGAGGGGGACTGTCAATGCCAGTCAAAGAACCGAAATGCAGGCTGCCCAAAATGTGGGTCAGGTAATTTTGGGTCTTAACCTCAAATGCGCCTCTTGCCATGATAGCTTTATTTCGGATTGGAAATTGGACCAGGCCTATGCCTTTGCGAATATTTTTGCTGACACCACCTTAGAGGTCAGCCGCTGCGAAAAGCCGACAGGAAAAATGGCCTCAACCAAAATCCTCTGGGAAGAATTGGGGGAAATTGACAGTCTGGCTTCCAAAGCTGAAAAACTCCGGCAACTTTCCGAGAATCTGGTGCAACCGGCCAATGGAAGAATGTACAGAACTATCGTTAACCGGGTCTGGAAGCATCTCATGGGAAGAGGATTGGTAGAGCCTGTCGATGAAATGGACAATGCCCCTTGGAGTCAGGATTTATTGGATTGGCTGGCCTCTGAATTTGTGGACAAAGGGTATGATTTGAAAGATTTAGTTTACCAGATTACCACTTCGAAAATATACCAATCTGCTTCCTCGGCCATAAAAAGTCCAGATTTACTGTTGGCAGAAGATTACACTTTCACAGGCATGACCAGAAGAAGAATGACAGCAGAACAATTTTCTGACGCTGTAAGTCAGGTCATCTATCCACTATTTGATGCGCAAGAGCTTAAGTATAATCCGTTCCAATTGGCCAAAAATGAACAGCCTAGCCCTACTTATGTAAGGGCCTCCTTAGTAGCCAATAACAGTTTCCTTACAGCCATGGGCAGACCCAATAGGGAAATCGTAACCACCTCAAGGGATTCCCAGGCCAGTCTTTTACAGGCATTGGAGCTGACCAATGGAGAAAGACTTTATGAAGTGCTTGAAAAGGGAGCCATCCTTTGGAAAGAAAGATATGGAAAAGGAGAATTAATTTCTGAAGAATTCTACCAGAAAATACTACTCAGAAAACCGAGTCAAAAAGAATTGAAAATCGCAAAAGAGGCCATGGGGGATCAACCAGGGGCAGAACAAATTCAGGATTTTTTTTGGGCGGTATTGTTACTTCCTGAATTTCAGATAATTTACTAAATGAAAAATCAAAACCACTAAACAGCATGAATGAGCATTTGAAGAGGAGAGATTTTTTGAAGAAAACAAGCGCGGCAGCAATGGCTACCATGGCTATGGGATCCCCTCTTTCAGGTTTGCTTTCTTCCTGTCAATCCAATATCTCCATTCCTTCCACTGCTGATAGTATTATTCTGCTATTTATGGCTGGTGGAATGGCGCATACTGAAACCTTCGATCCGAAAAAACACACTGAATTCCGTAAAGGAATGCATTCCAGTGAAGTGCTCAGTACTTTCCCATCGGTTCCGACGGTTTTGGATGGGATCCATTTTTCTGAAGGATTGGAATCCATCGGAAAAATCATGGACCGGGGTACTTTGATCCGGTCTTATGTGGCAGCAGATTTAGGCCATATCCTCCATACCAGACACCAATACCATTGGCATACCTGTTATGAACCGCCCCAATCTGTAGTCGTACCGCATATAGGATCCTGGATTGCCAGAGAATTGGGGCCATTGAATCCTGTCATCCCTCCATTTATCAATATAGGTCAAAGATTTACAGTTGGAGAAGGGGAAGAACTCAAGGCTTTTCACAGTGCGGGTTTCCTGGGTTCTGAATTTGGCCCTTTTCTGATTCCCGATCCCAGTTCAGGTCTGGAAAGTGTGCGGCCTCCATTAGGGATGTCGATTCAGCGCTTTGAGTCAAGGAATCAACTATATGAAAATCTGATAAAAGAAGGTCCCATGGGCGAATTTGGGAGCGATTACCAGAAAGAATCGCTCAAGAGATCGATGGAGCAAGCATATGTACTTCTCAACTCCCCCGAAGCCAAAGCATTTGACCTGGGCCAGGAACCAAAAGAAAGCTATGATACCTACAATACAGGAAAATTTGGTTTAGGCTGCTTATTGGCCAAAAGGTTGGTCAACCAAGGAGCGCGATTCATCAGCGTAACCACAGAATATGAGCCCTTTTTTGGATGGGACACCCATGACAACGGCCATACCCGATTGAAAGACATGAAGAAATTAATTGACGCACCTATAGCGCAGTTGATCAAGGATCTGGATGAAAGTGGGAGATTGGAAAGAACCTTAGTGATCGTAGCAAGCGAGTTCAGTAGGGATATGTTGACCGAAGGTCGTCCTGACTTGAAGGTACTTGATCAGGTGGATGTTCCTGAAATCATCGAAGACATGAAGAATTATGGCATGCACCGACATTTTACTGATGGCTGTTCCATCCTGATGTTTGGCGGCGGAATTAAAAGAGGACATGTGTACGGGAAAACCTCAAATGAAAGGCCTTGCAAAACAATAGAAAAACCCATAAAGATTGATAGCATACACCAGACCATTTACCATGCCTTAGGCATCCCACCTGATAAACATTACATGATTGAAAAAAGACCCTTTTACACCACTCCCGATGGGCATGGAAAAGTGGCGTTTGAGCTTCTGAATAGTTAAAAAATTCTCATTAAGAATACCCATACAAAAGATACTTATGTACACAAAAAGTTCAATTTTAAAATCAATCAGCATCCTTTTGACCTTAGGCCTACTTTTTTCCTGTGGAAAAAAAGAAGAAGACAGGACACCGCTCCATCCAAAATTAGCCAAGCTAAAACTCCCGGCAGGCTTTGTGGCAGAGCATATCTATAGCCCTGGAGAAAATGATCAAGGTTCCTGGGTAGGGGTAACTTTCGATGATAAAGGAAGGATGATCGCAACAGACCAATATGGGGCGATATATCGTCTTGAAATCCCGCCCATAGGGGCTGAAGACCTTAGCCCTAAGGTGGAAAAACTGAAAGTGGGCACGGATGAATCCAAGTTGGGAATGGGCTTTGCGCAAGGAGTTTTATATGCGTTCAATAGCCTTTACGTGATGGTTAATCACAATGCCAATGACGCTTTTGACAAAGGCACTGGACTTTATCGCTTACAGGACAGCAATGGTGATGATCAATATGACAAAATCTCCTTGATTAAATCCCTTCAGGGTGAGCCTGGAGAACATGGTCCACACAGTATGGTTGTGTCGCCTGATGGACAATCCATCTATCTGGTAGCTGGAAATCATGTGGATGTACCTGAAATGGATGCCTACCGACTTCCAAGGGTTTGGGATGAGGACAATATCTTCCCTTTGATCAAAGATCCAAGAGGACATGCCAACAACCGCATGGCTCCAGGAGGCTGGATTGCAAAAATTGATCCTGAAGGAAAAAACTGGGAATTGATCAGTGCAGGCTTTAGAAATGCTTATGACATCGCCTTCAATGAAGCTGGGGAATTGTTTACCTATGATTCGGACATGGAATGGGATTTTGGAATGCCTTGGTACAGGCCTACCCGTATTTGCCATGTCACCAGTGGGAGTGAATTTGGCTGGAGAACAGGAAATCAAAAGTGGTCTCCCGAATACCCTGATAATTTACCTGCTATTTTGAATATTGGGCAGGGTTCCCCTACTAATGTGATGTTTGGGACAGGATCAAATTTCCCTGAAAAATACCGTAAAGCCCTTTTTGCTTTTGACTGGAGTTTCGGTATCATCTATTCTGTTTTTCTAGAACCTTCCGGGGCCAGTTATACCGCGACTGCTGAGGAGTTCATTTCGGGTGCACCACTTCCCCTCACGGATGGGGCTATTGGGCCGGATGGAGCTATGTATTTCATGACAGGGGGGAGGAGATTGGAGTCCGATGTATACAGGGTCTATTATGCTGGAAAAGTGGAAGATGCAGGTTCAGCCCAAACGGCTTCCGCTTTACCGGAGGCGCATCAAACCAGAAGGATGCTGGAAGCTTTCCATAGTGGTGGGCCAAAAGCAGAAGCAGTAGAAACAGCTTGGCCTTATCTAAAAAACGAGGACAGATTTATCCAATATGCAGCAAGAATTGCAATAGAGCATCAGCCCGCCAAAGAATGGCAGGAAAAGGCTTTGAATGAAAAGGATCCGAGAGTTTTGATTCAATCCATGATAGCCCTTGTCCGACATGGAGACAAAAATCTTCAGCCAAGGATTTTGGAGGCTCTTGCATCTGTGGATTTAGCAGGATTGAATTCATCCGACCAGCTGAACCTTGTTCGGGCCATAGAGTTGAGCCTATTCAGACAGGGGATGCCTTCTAATACCATGAAGGGTCAGTTGGCAGCTCTTCTCAATCCAAAATTTCCATCAGGAAACAATAATCTGGACAGGTCGCTCAGTAAAGTTCTGGTGCATATAGAAGCTCCTGATGCTGTGGAAAAAATCGTGGCCCAGCTTCGGGTAGCAAAAGATGACTCAGACTTTCAAAAAACCTTTACTTCTTCCTCTGATCTGATACTCAGAAATCCGCAGTACGGTCTCGACATTGCGGACATGTTGGCCAATGTGCCCCCTGCCCAGCAATCTTATTTCGCAACTGTATTGGGGGGTACCAAAGTAGGCTGGACTTCTGAGTTGAGAGAAGCTTATTTCACCTGGGTACATGATGCTTTTCAATACAAAGGAGGCCGAAGCTATGTAGGCTTTATTGACAGGGCCAGGAAAATGGCTTTGAGTAAAGTCGACCCTAATGAATTTGATCATTACAATGAGATGTCTGGTGCTTCCTTGCTGACCGGTAGCGGCAATGACCTGGCTGTTTCAGCCATACAACCTCAAGGTCCGGGCAGAAATTGGAAAGTGGATGAAGCTTTGGCACTCATGGATGAGCTGAAAGGTAGAGACCTGGTCAGGGGTAAAGCCATGTATGCCGCTACCTTATGTCTTTCTTGCCATACCATGCAAGGTGAGGGCGGTGTGGTCGGACCTGACCTGACCCAATTGGGCACGCGGTTTTCTCGAAAAGATATTCTGGAATCCACCATCAACCCCAATGCGGTCATCAGTGACCAATATGCTTCGACCATTTTCTACCTGAGCGATGGAAGTTCTGTTTTGGGTAAACTGACCAATGAGGACAGAGACAAATACTACATCTCACAAAACCCCTTTGATCCTCAGAATTTAAGAGAAATCCCAAAGAAAGACGTGAACAGTAAAAAACTTTCTGACATTTCCATCATGATGCCAGGATTGATCAACCGGCTGAATGAAGAGGAATTAAAAGACTTGATGGCTTATTTGATCTCTGGTGGCAATCCAAACCATGAAGTCTATCAGCAATAATTATGAGATTTTAACATTTTGGAAAATGTACAGAAAAAGAATTGACAGCTATTGAAACGTCATGCTGAGATTTTAAAATTTGGCATTTACAGAAAGGCAATGACATCTAGCGAGCCGTCATCCTGATCCCGAGTAATTCGGGAGAAGGATCTCCTCTATTTTGGGAGACTCCCCGAAAGGATCGGGGCAGGCTTTCGCTTCACTCAGGGTGAAGGTTACTCTTATCTGTCAATGGTAATAGATTTATAAAAAAACAGACTATGAAAGAATTTCGCAATTTAAAATACCTGTTCATCCTTGCAATAATCAGCTTTACCGCTTGTAGCCAAGAGAAAATTTCTGATGAAAGTCAAGAGGAAGAAGATGATGGCTTTGTATCCATTTTTAATGGCCAAAGTATGGATGACTGGGAAGGGGATCCGAATATTTGGAAGGTGGAGGAGGGGTTGCTTATCGGTCAATTAACTGCTGATACAGATTTGAAGTCTAATACCTTTTTGATTTGGAGAGGGGGTGAACCAAGTGATTTCGAGTTAAAAGTTGATTTTAAAATCACCGAAGATGGTAATTCCGGGATCAATTACAGAAGTGAAAGGTTGGAGGATATTCCTTTTGCGCTGAGGGGCTATCAGGCTGATATAGATGGTAAAAACACCTACACAGGACAGAATTATGAGGAGCGGAAAAGGGCCACCTTGGCTTACAGAGGGCAGCAAACCAAAATCAATCCCCAAGATCCTCCGGGTGAAATCAGGGACTTTGTGGAAAGAAATGCATGGCGTGGTTTGGAGATGACCAAAGAACTGGGTGACAGAGACTCTTTGAGAAGTCTGATCCAAGCCGAAGATTGGAACCATATGCATTTAGTCATCAAAGGCAACCTTCTTCAACATTACGTCAATGGGGTCTTGATGAGTGAAGTGGTAGATGAAGACCGGGTCAACCGAAGTTTTGGTGGATATCTGGGATTTCAGGTTCACGTGGGCCCACCAATGCAAGTGGCATTCAAGAATATTTACCTAAAGGAAAATTAAAATGGGCGACACCTTAAATCCATTGCTTCATTATTCCAAGAACAAGATCTCCAACTCCTCCCAATTGGGTGGAATTGAGACTTCTGTTTTGGATAATGGACCTGGTAAAGGGACAAGGATAGCCTGGGTAAATACGGGAGGGGGACTAAGGTACAAAATCGTCTTGGACCGTGGAATGGACATCGTGGATGCCTTTTTCAATGCTAACAGCCTGGCATGGATCAGCCATGCCGGAGTGGTCCACCCCCAACCTTTTTCCAATCAAGGCATTGACTGGCTAAGAACATTTGCCGGAGGATTACTGACTACTTGTGGTCTTTCCCATATTGGTGGCCCTGAATCTGATCAAAATGGAACAAGAGGCCTTCATGGAAATTACAGTAACCAAACTGTAGAGCTCATCTCCATAAAGCAACCTGATTTAAGGAGTGGAGACCTAAGTTTGGGTATGACAGGGCTTGTCAGGGAGACCACCACGTTTGGTCCTCAACTGGAATTAAAAAGAACGATTTCTAGCATTCTTGGGGAGAACCTTATTAAGATTCATGACGAAATCAACAATATAGGCAATACTCCAGCCCCGCATATGCTATTATACCATATCAATTGTGGCTATCCTTTGATTGATAAAGGCACAGATATTATTTGGAAAGGGCAATGGGAATCCATGGATAAGGATCCAAAAAATAAGATTTTCAATGCTTCCAATAATTTTAAAAAATGTCCTGATCCCATGGATGCACATGCTGGATTTGGGGAAGATGTAGCTTTTATCAAGCCTCATGCGGAGGCAAATGGCTCAGCAATTTGTGGTTTTATCAATGAGAAGTTGGGCCTTGGATTGTCTATTAAGTTCAATACCCTTCAATTACCATGGCTGATTAATTGGCAGCATTGGGGCAAAGGGGAATATGTCACCGCCTTGGAACCTGCGACCAATCCTCCAATTGGACAGACAAAAGCCAGAACTGAAGCTACTTTGATCGAGTTGGCCCCAGGGGAAAAAAGGAATTACGATCTTGAATTAAAAGTCATCACAGAAAAGGATGACCTGGAAAATCTCTTTAAAATCAATAACCAATAACCAAAATAACCTGCATTATCATGAGTTTGGCTAAAAAAGCATTAGAACAAGGCGAGGGTATCCTCAGATTGACACCTACCTGGGTACCACGATCTTTTTGTGTTCCTGGAAGAAGGATAAAACTGCATCCTGATGACTATTATGTCTTAGGTGGAGTGAGAGGAGGTATCGATGAAAGATGGCTTTCCTCCACCACTCCTGCACAAAATGGTCCTTTGACAGGCAAAAATGAAGGTCTAAGCCATATTGTTTTTCAGGATGGCGCCAATAAAACGCTCTTTTTGCTGAAAGATGCCATTGATGAACTGAAAGGTCAAATCATAGGAAATAGGATTTGGGAAGAACATAAAAGCTGGCCCATGTACTCCAAATTTTTTGACAATATGGGACCCCTGCCGCATCACATCCACCACAACGATGAGTATGCGGCCATGACGGGACAAAAGGGAAAACCAGAGGCCTACTACTTTCCTCCACAGCTCAACAACCATGGAGGAGATTTTCCTTATACCTTTTTTGGTATTGCACCGGGTACCACCAAAGCGCAGATCAAGGAATGCTTGATGAATTTTAACAAAGGGGACAATAAGATTACCAATTATTCTCAGGCCTTTAAGCTGGAACCAGGCACCGGATGGGATGTACCTCCAGGTATGCTACATGCTCCAGGTAGCCTTTGTACTTACGAACCACAGAAGGCTTCAGATATTTTCGCCATGTACCAGTCATTGGTCAATGAGGCGATTATTCCTGAAGAATTGCTCTGGAATGGCACCCCCAAGGACAGAATCGGGGATTATGATCTACTGGTTGAAGTCATCGATTGGGAACTGAATACCAACCCAAACATTCTTGACAACCATTTCATGCTTCCCAAGCCGGTCTATGATCTGGAGTGGATGGAGTCCCAAGGTTTTGTAGAAAAATGGATCTGTTACCGTTCCCATGATTACAGCGCCAAAGAACTGACGGTTTTGCCTGGTCAGACCGTCACCATTACAGACAATGCTGCCTATGGGATGATCATGATGCAGGGACATGGGAAAATGGGCGTATGGGATATAGAAACCCCGGCTTTGATCCGTTATGGGCAACTTACCCATGATGAATACTTTGTTTCTGAAAAAGCTGCCAAGGCGGGAGTTACGATCAGCAATCCTTCCAAAACAGATCCTATCGTGATGCTGAAGCACTTTGGCCCGAATAATCCGGATTTGAAAGTAGGGAAGTAGAAGCGAGAGTTTAGAGACGAGCTTGCCTACCTTTAGGTAGGGGAGTAGAAGTTAGGGGTTTGTACCAAGTACCAAGTACAATGTACTAAGAAGAACAGAAAAATATATACTTTCCTAAACTGAAGGTAATGTAAAGGTCTTAGGAATAAAACGATTAAAGAAAGGTTCATAAAAGTTCTTAAGTGAAATTTTAGGTACGTCCAATAAAAATCGCTCAAAAAAAGTCAAATCAAATTACAAAGAGTAAAAGATAATAAAGCCTCAAAGATTTGGGAAATGAACAAAAAAAAGAGCAAAGTAAACAGCCTGTTTTTAGGAGGAACGAAAAACTTTGTACTTCGTACTTGGTACTTTGTACAAAATTTCAAACTCGAAGAACCTATCTAATTCTCAAGCTTTGATCAATGGTGATTCGACAATAAAACCAATAACTAAATCAATTAATAACCAATACCGAATAACTCAATTAACTAATAATCAATAACCAAAATAACCATGTCACAAAACAATTATCCCAAAATCCATAATGCGACCTGGCCAGGAATAGTGGGCAAAGGTCCTGATTCAGAACCTGTCATCCCTTTCGATACTTTATTGGAAATGACCGCTGCTGCCGAAGTAGACGGAGTAAAATTTGACGGCGTCGATATTGGCTTACTTGATCCCCATCTCAACATAGACATGTCGGATGATGACATCAAAAAATTGGCGGATAAAGTTTCCAAACACAAGCTCAATATCGGCTCACTGGTAGCTCCTATTTGGGCAGGTTCAGCCATGGGGAGTGCAGAGCAAAGAAAGACTTTTGTGGAAATGGTCCAGAAGTCCTGTGCCATTGCCAAGAGGCTCAATGAACTAGGGGTAAGGCACTATGGAGTGGTGCGGATTGATTCAGCTGCTGGAGTTACTGACTGGGCAAAGGACCCTGAAGGCAATAGCAAATTGATCGCCCAAACTTTTCGTGAAGCCTGTGATGTTGCTGCCGATTATGGAGAGCGATTAGCTGCTGAAGGCGAAATCTGTTGGGGCGGCATGCACAGCTGGAAACATATGGTAGAGCTATTGGAAATGGTGGACAGGAAAAACATTGGCTTCCAGGCAGACATGTCCCACACCTTTTTGTATACTCTAGGATATAATGC
>NZ_SLAP01000045.1 GCF_007126775.1 Cecembia sp.
ATAGGATAAAAATTAAAATGAAAGAATTATTAAAGCCCTTCAAAATTTGTATTCAAAAGTTTTTAATGGAAAGGATCGGGCTCCAAAACTTTTTTTCCAGTTCAAAAGGCTGGTTTTTTCCTCTCCAGTATAAGGGTCCACCGAAGTCCCAAAATCAATGAAATCAACCTTGGTGCTGCTTATTAATGTTTGAATTAAAAAATCCATTGCCCTGTATTTTTTACCATTTTCTGTAAGTGCTGTATATTGAATTTTGAAAACTTTGGAATATTTGAAAAGGATCAAACCTGCAAGGATTTCCTCTCCTTTGCTAGCTTGGAAAAGACTGATCTGATCCGGGTGATTTTTATAAAGCTGTTCAATTTCTTCCCAAGTGTGGACAGGTGGTCTGCCGAGTTTTTCAAGGTGATAAGGCAATAACAAATTATTCCAAAAATTTGAGTTCGGTGCTTTTTCGGCTATGCTTATCCCTGATGATTTGGCTTTTTTTACTCCCCATCGCTTTCCCCTGTCTTTAATTTCCTGGGGCAGTGGGATAACAGCTGTATCCTTCACATTTTCAATTTTAAAGCCCAACTCCAATAAAAGGTCATAATCAAATACAGCTTCCCGATGATAGCATGTCGGAACTGGTGTGACAGTCAGCTTTTCTACTCCCCTATTTTTATAATGATGAAGGGTAAGGTTGATGATTTCTTTTTGAAAATTTTTCTCCAGTCCTTTTTTAAAAATCCATCCCCCAAAGCTCAGACCCTGATGCGAAAAAACCTGATTGCCTACCTGGTGGGCCGGAAATACCGCCAATACGTGCTGTCCTTCCCATACCATCACCGAAGCATCCTCAAACCTGTCTCCATGATATTCCATAAAAGAACGAAGGTGTAAAAAGGTGCCATTGGCAGATTGCCTGACTAATTCATCCCATTGCTCTCGGTTAGCGTTCTGATAAGGTTTTACCTGTAAATTCAATGATCTACCTGGTTTTAAAAGCGAAGCTTGCATCCGTATTCATCAGTGTGGATCTGTGGTTAAATTTGGGGCTCTTCGGGGATTTGCAATCCTGACTGGAGAAAAAGGATTTATGATCCTTAAATATCTATGGATTATAAATCCAATTTATCCCATCACGGGTCTGCAAATTTCAGGAAGCAGAAATGGTTAGCTGACAGCATAAGGTTAGTTATTCTCAAACGCTTCACTTTGTCATTTCCTTGCCCGTTCCGTTGAGGCGGGTCTGCCCGACGCGGACGGGGACGACGAGGAAGGAGGAGGAGAAATCTAAGTCAAGGATAAAGGATTAGATTTCTCCTCCTCCGTCGTCGAAATGACAAGGATAGGCTTTTCTGAGTAGTAATTCTTGTTTTTAAGGATAGGTTTTTTGGGTCTTCGGGATTTGCAATCCCGAAGCGGGATACCAAGGATTTGTAATCCTTAAAGGCTATGTGGATCAAAAATCCACGGTATCTCATCACGATCCCGAGGGGTCGGAACAAATTTCGGGAAGCAGAACCGTACCCTATGTGTGATTAACATCAAGAACCTTTAGATTTATTTATTTGAAGGATCTCTTCTTTTAATTTAGGTAGTTCTCTAATGACAATGGTCCAGATGATCTCGTCAGATATTTTATCATATTCATGGATAATTCTATTCCTTGTCCCAATTATCTGTTTGGCATTCTTAATCAGTATTTTTTCTTTCTTGTAACTTATTAACCTATTGACTGCCTCTCCGATTATTTCAATATTCCTTTCAATTGCCTTTTTCGTCTTTAGGTCTTTTTGAAATTCCAAAAAATTGCTTTGTCTTGGCAGAAAAACAGCAATCTCATCTATAGATCTAAGAATATCATCCAGCCAACCATTGACCTTATTGTCCATAAATCAAGGTTTTGTTTTCATCCACCTCTTTTAGAAAATAGGGGTTTTTGATAGCCCTTAATTCTATCAAATCTATTTTTCTTCCCAGAGTTTTCTTTAGACTATCTGAAAACGCAAAATACAAGTCAGAATACGCAACAGGATCACTTTCTTCAAAATCAACCAAAAAATCAATATCAGAATCCGGATTAAAATCATCCCTTAAAACTGACCCAAAGACATACAGACGCGCTACATGATTTTTCTTGCAGAGGTCGTCAATCTCCTTCTTAAAAGGCTTTAAAAACTCAGGGACCTTTAGATCTTCAGCAAGTCCATAGCCGGAAGCCGTCGGTTCACTGACCTTTCCGCTATCAGTTGGTTTCTCAGGATACTTTTTACTTTTCATCAGACCTTTAATTTACAAAAAAAGCGCAGCTTTTTCATCCTTGCCTGCGTCTGGCAGGAGTGTGCATCTGTGTTTATCTGTATGTATCTGTGGTTAAAATATAATATTGATCCTTAAATGCTTTGAGGATTAAAAATCCATTGTATCGTCTCACGATCCCGAGGGGTCGGGACAAATTTCGAGAAGCGGGTCTTGATTCATGTATCTTGTGTCTTGTGTCTTGATACTTGTTTCTCTTTTCAGGGATAGGTTTTTTGGTTAATTTTTATCCGTGGCCGCGATTCTCGGGACAAGCTCTTCAGCCCCTGGATGTTAACCGAATTGTTCGATTTTCCATGATAGGGCTACACCCTATTCTAGGGTATTTAGGGCCTTCAGCACTAAGAATTACTCAAGCCCTGAAATTACTTGACACTTATTATACTTTAGAATTCGACTCCGTAGGAGTCGGGATTTCCAAATACCAAACTTACCTCCTACCACCGGGTTGCACCCGGGGTAAATACCCTAAAGGGATTAAACCCCTATCGGGGTTGTATGGTCACCATTTCAGGCAATTACCTTAATGAATCCCTTAAATCCTTAATGGTTTACCCACTTGGCTCTTTTTCCCACCCTGCAGCCTGGCCCTGAGCTAAAAAGCTCTACAAGAGCTTTTCTTTACGCTCAGTCCCCCGTACATCCTGGCCTCCCGAATCGCTTTGCACTCGGGACAAGCTCTCGCCTCTTATTTCTTAAGTCTTAGATCTTGTATCATATGTCTTTTCAACAAACACAGCTTCGCCACATCAGTCCCAGTGGACCGAAGCATTTTTTTTTCAGAAAAAGGAAAACCAGGGCTTTGATCAGAATTTGCAGTAGCCTATACCAAGGCTTGGGAAAAATAACAAATCCCCATCAGTTTATCGGTTTAAACCGGCTTCTTTTTTTGAGGCAGCAAAAGACAATGCGTAAACAAAGAGCAATTGGAAGAAAATCATATAAAAGGACTTCAGGCGCATGATAATGCCCAAATTGTTCAAGGTCAGGGCGTAAACTACTGTGAGCAGCAGTCCAAAAGCAATGCCTGCTCCGATAAATAGTGGGATTTTCCTCCAACCGGAGCAGCGCAACAACCAAACCGCTCCCAATATCAAACAGAGGTTGATGCTGTTTTCCAATGCAGCCGCAGCATACCAAATGCTTTCCCATTCTCCCAGAAAAGGCCGGAAAAACAAAGTCCATATTTTCAACGGCCAGGAATAATCGCCCATAGGCACTGCGGAATTTGCACCGTAACGATCTAAAAACTCAAATTGGGAGGCGCTGAATTCCAGAATCTTTTCGGGATGTAGAAAAGGAATATGGGTGATGTAAAGGATAAAACGCAGCATCATCAAAGCCACTGCCCCGGTAACCATTAGCACTCCTGCCTTGATCTTGCCAGGAAGAGACTTGCTGAAGGCAATCATGGCCATCAATCCTCCCATGAGAATAAAACCCTGCATGGGCCTGACCATGTAAGAAAGGGCAATCCCCCCAAGGAGGTATACCCATCCAGGACGGACTAAATGCAAGCCTTTAAGAAAAAGAACCAAACCCAAAAAACTCAGGGATTCTTTTCCAATCGCGGAAGTCCAAAAATGCAGATTGGGCATGAGAAAAACGAGCCAAAGGCTGTATTGGAGCCATGGGTTATCCTTGATGTCAATATGCTCCCTTACCTTTCTGTAAAGCAGAAAGTATCCTAAAAAAGACAAAATACTATATCCTGCATTACCTAGCCACATGGGTAGGCCAATGATGTACGCAGGAATATAATTGAGCCACTGTATAAAGTAAGAGCGGGTACCCCAATGGGAAAACCAGCGCTCAGGCTGATCCACTGCCTCCGTTCTCAAAGCCCAATAAGAGATGGCGTCTCCTCCATATTGACCGAGGTACCAGGTAAATAGAAATGAAAAAGATACATGGTAAATGAAGAGGAAGACCAAAAAGCCTGTATCGGTAGATATGTGATATCGGTTCAATGTACTGCGCTTGTCCTTTGAACAAATCTATTATTTTTTAGGGCAGTTTATACTATCAATCCAATAAATTTCAACTGTCTTTACAGCTCCGAAGTATTTTGGAGGTTCGGGGTTAAGGGGTTCATAGTTCAGGGTTCATGGTTCATGGTTCAGAAGTTCATGGGTACAAGTGAACTTTACAAGATTCGTAAAACTATGAACTGTGAACATTTGAACGAAGTAGGTTCAGGGTTCAGAGTTCAGAAGTTCATGGGTTCTAGTTTACTTTACAAGATTCGTAAAACTATGAACTTTGAACATTTGAACAAAGTAGGTCCAGGGTTCGAGGTTCAGAAGTTCAAGGTTCAGAAGTTCAGGGTTCAGAAGTTCAGGAGTTCATGGGTACAAGTGAACTTTACAAGATTCGTAAAACTATGAACTGTGAACATTTGAACGAAGTAGGTTCAGGGTTCAG
>NZ_SLAP01000100.1 GCF_007126775.1 Cecembia sp.
GCCCCTTTTTTAGTCTTAATTTAATATCGGGAAACTGCAATTTAAAATATAAAAAACTAAAATATTCTAAATGAAATTTAAATACCTTAAAGCAATTACTCTCGTTTTTTGTTTTCCTTTTGCTTTAATCGCTCAGGAAGAGGTTCAGCTATTAATCATCGGTGGAGGAGCCAGTGGGGTTTCTGCAGGTATTCAAGCCTCCCGTATGGGGGTAGAAACTATGATATTGGAAGAGTCACCTTGGCTAGGAGGCATGCTGACTGCTGCGGGGGTATCAGCTATTGACGGGAATCATCGAATGCCATCCGGGATTTGGGGAGAGTTCAGGCAGAAACTTTATGCCCATTATGGCGGACCTGAAGCTGTTGAAACAGGTTGGGTATCCAATACGCTGTTTGAGCCTTCTATTGGGAATCGATTTTTACAAGATTGGGTTAAGGGCCAACCTTCATTGACAGTATTGCATCATGTAACCTGGAAGGATGTCAAGTTTGAAGATGGAAAGTGGAAAGTTTATTATTTACAGGACAACAAGGAGAGGGCAGTTTATGCCAAAATGCTAATCGATGCGACAGAGTTGGGAGATGTAATGGCTGCTCTGGATTTTGAATACTTTGTTGGAATGGACAATCAGGAAAGGTTTGAAGAGTACTATGCCCCTGAGGAAGCCAATGACATTGTCCAAGACCTTACATATGTGGTTACTTTAAAAGATTTTGGAATAGGGAATGATATGACTATCCCTCGGCCGGAAGGGTATGATCCAACGATTTTCGCTTGTGCCTGTGACCATGCTGACCCAACGTTATTTGATGATCCTACCAATGATTGTCAAAAAATGCTCAATTATGGAAAGTTGCCTAATGGCAAATATATGATCAATTGGCCAAATTGCGGAAATGATATTTATATGAATATCATTGAATTAAGTCCTTTAGAAAGACTGGAGGTATTGAAGGAAGCCAAACTGCATTCTTTACGATTTGTCTATTACATTCAGCATGAGTTAGGCTTCAAGCACTTAGGAATTGCTGATGATGAGTACCCTACAGAAGATCGTCTGCCTTTTATTCCCTATCATCGGGAGTCGAGAAGGACATTGACAGAAAGTATGCTGACACTTCCCCATGTCCTGGATCCTTTTAGACAGTCAGAACCCTTATTTAGGACAGGAATTGCCGTTGGGGACTATACCATTGACCATCATCATAAAATGAATCCGGAAGCACCAGAGATTGATTTTATCAAAATACGGGTGCCTTCTTACAATGTTCCTTTGGGAAGTTTAATTCCTAAAGGATCTACCCATTTTATAGTGGCTGAGAAAAATATTGGTGTTTCCAATATTGTCAACGGAGCAAGCCGATTACAGCCTGTGGTGCTTGGTATTGGACAGGCAGCAGGCGCCTTGGCTGCGACTGCTATATTGGAAGGCAAAGACCTTCATAGAATTTCTGTAAGGTCTGTACAGCAAAATTTACTGAACTCCAATGCTTACATCATGCCGTTTATTGATGTAAAACCAGACCATAAGCACTTTCAGGCTATCCAAAGGATAGGGGCAACTGGAATAATAAAGGGGTTTGGAGTTCCCTTCAAATGGGCCAATCAGACTTGGTTTTACCCTGAAAGAGAAGTTTCTGAATTTGAATTAGCAGAGGGGTTGAGACCGTATTATGCTAGTTTGTCCAATTATTGGTCTGCATCGGGAGAAATGCTAACAATCAACTTCCTAATGGAGCTGCTCAAAGAAATTGATCCTAAAATTAGCATGGAAGATCTTGGAAAAGCTTGGTTAGATGCGGGATTTGAAAGCGATTTATTCCAGTCAAATCATCGCCTGAACCGTTTGCAGGCAGCTGTGATACTGGATCAAATTTTAAACCCTTTTGCTATTCCGGTGAATCTGCAAGGCTTACCTGTGCATTGATCCTTTCTAAAATTAAATCACTTATTTTTTCTCCTTGTTTTACTCCTTCCTCAATAGCATCTCTAAAGTGGATTCCCCCGTATAAGCGGCTGATTGCCGCCTCTTCAGATGCTTGGAGGAAGGAGGAAAACTCCCGCTCCGGTAATCCGAAATAGACTTCTGAAGTGTCGATAAAGTCAAAATCATCTCCAAAAAAGGCAGTCAGGATCTTTGCGGTGGCAGTTGATATCACACTGTGGCCGCTGGTGTATTCCGGGAAAGGCGGTGTTTGCAATAAGGGTCTCCAGCCTTCATCAACGTATTTTTGGATAACAGATTCGGGCCTTATTCGATCAGAGTCATATTTTTCTTCCCAACAACTGATAAAAGCATCATGAAGCCCCATAGAAACCAAGGCATGGATGTACAAAGTGTCTTGCCAGTCCAATCCGGCTTTTTGTGCCGCAATACCCGTAATGCCTACCCAGTGCCCTCCAGGTGAGATCTTTTTTATGCCTATCGCCATATGTCCTGAATACTGTACCATAAAGGGATTGCAATCCCAGAAATTGGCTATTAATTTTTCTTCTTCCGTCAAACCTGAAGTCACTTCATATACCTCCATGAGCTGATTATGAAAAGAACTTCCTTCTTCTAAGCTAAATGCTGCTGGGGGTGATGGTTTAAAATCCTGAATATCTTCAATAAAAAAGGGTCTAATCGTTCTCCATTCAGGTTCTACAGCGGCCATATAAGCAGGAGGAGTAGGGTACCAATAACCATCTCCCTTTTTTGGGGAATAACGCGTCAAAGTACTGAGGGAATTGTAGCCATCTGTACTTGCTAAATTCATGACCTCAGTAGCGATGTATTTTGCATAATCTAAGTGTAGATTGAGCGATTTTTTTGAAATCCACCTTTTTTTCAAAGCGGTTTTTATAAAATCCTGTTGTTTTTGTTCCAGCGTTTTTCCAGAAGGCATGATTTTTTTACCTACTTCCAACATGCTGTATATTGAAACAAATTCCGGCCTTAGACCGGAGGGAGGATTATCCAGATCTAAACTCCCTATCAAACTTTTGGAAAGGAGCTGCCGATGGTAGGATGAATTGGTGATTTCAGACCAGGCAATTTGAGCAGCAAGTGTTGTATATGCATAAAATCTTGCTGCAGCTGGTGGAGAAGCAACATCCGTTACCATAACTTCGGTAATGTGAAACAAATTGTCCACATAGATATCAATGTCTAAGCTTTTTTGTTGCGCAATAATGTTTCCGGAAAAACTAATTGTGAAAAATGAAAAAAGCACTGATAAGATACTAGTCCTTAGACTCGGTCCTGATGGATATGTTTGTTTGACGGAAAGCATTATTTATTGAACTGATAAGTTTTAATACCCATACCATTGATTCCAAAATGGACTTCCTCAGGAAAGGAAGGAAGCTGAATGATACTTTTTACATCTCCATTTATTTTGAACCCTGATTGCTGTTGGTTAATGAAAGTAAAGTTACCATTTCCATCTCCTTTAAACAACTGCCCTTGGTTAGCATCCATGACTCCCAATCTTATACGGATTTGTCGCTGGTTACCAGCAAGGATAAAATCCAGATTGCCATCTCCATCGAAATCTATCGGTAAAACAGCTTGGGCGGGAGCAAACTGGGCCTCGATGGGTAATATCGTACTTTCCAATTTGCTGCCTGAATTTTTAAGGAACACAGAGCCCATTTCATTAGCCTTTAATATGGAGGCTTGTTTCAATTGCTCTTTTGTAAGTACCTGGTCAATACCTGCCTCGGCGTAGGAAGCATAATCTGTAAATTTACTTCTAAGGCTGTACATCTGATCAAGCATTTCATCCCTGCTCGCAAAAGGATAAGGTTTGCCCTGTACATAATGGACCAAGATTGGATCTATAGAGGAATTCTGATCAAAATCTGCAAAGTAGAGACTGATAGGAGTTTCATTGGATGCTTTTAATTGAGAATTTAAACCAAAGTTACCCACAATGAAATCTTCATTCCCATCATTGGTAAAGTCACCGGCGACGATGCTTCTCCACCAACCTATTTGTTCTGGTTTTCCCCAAATTTCAGTTTCATCAGATAATTTTGCGTGGTTATCATTTATCAAAATGGTAATGGGCATAAACTCACCAACAATTATAAGATCGCTTTTCCCATCTTTGTTTAAGTCGGTTGAAACTGCCGCAGTGACCATCCCGATTTTGCCACTTCTTGGAAGGTATTGTTCAGTTTTATCTTCAAAAAAACCTTCTCCATTATTAATCAATAAATAGCTTTGGGGGCTGATTGGGTATCTCCCAGGAACAATCCTTCCTCCGACAAAAATATCAGGTAAACCATCACCATTAAAATCGGCAGCTACTACTGAAGAGGCACTGCTTCTTAAGCGAGGGAGCCTATCCGGAGCATGCGTTAGTTTTCCCATCCCATCATTGATATAAATCCTGTCCTGAAGGAATTCATCAGTGGAGAGGTAATCATGGTAACCGCCACTTGCTACATACAGGTCTAAATGACCATCTCCATTGAAGTCAGCAAATACTGCTCCTGCATCAGTGTAGTCTGATCCACCATGGTATGCATCGTAAACTACCCATTGATCAGTTTTCCTTTCAAATATTTTCCCTGGAGTATCTTTTGTTCCGCCAACGAACACTTCTTCTGTCCCATTGCCGGTGATATCTCCAAAGGCAATGATCGGACCAATATAAGAGGGCATCTCTGTGAGCAATGGTTGTCTCTTAAAATCGTTAAACCCATATTCTTCATGTTGGAAGGGAATTACTTCCTTTGAAGTGCTGAAAATAGGAGAAATCTCTTTGGAAATCCTTGAAACATTTTCTGCGTTTGATTCATAGATAGTTAGGAGCTGATTGCTATTGATATTTTTTAGTACCTGCATTTTCCCTCCAGGCCATGTCACTATTAAGGAGTCAATTTCTGTATGATCCCCTAAGCCAAAATGTAATTTATGTGGAACTGTAGACTGAAAGCCTCTGGTTGGCATTTGTTCTGCCATTTGGAATTCGGAATTGTGATGTATTTCTACTTTTACCCCGATTCCCGTAGTATTTTGAAGTTCCCCTTTTAACTGTATTTGAACCCAATTAGGCTTTTTCCCGGTACTTTCAGTTAATCTATTTCTATAAATCGAGGCAGGACCATTCACATTATTTACAATTAAGTCCAATTGACCATCATTGTTAAGATCTGCAAAAGCTGCACCATTTGAAAAATTGGGCATATCTACTCCCCAATCCGAGGAAACGTTTTCAAATTGAAGCTTGCCATTGTTTTCAAAAAGATAGTTGGGAATAGGCGTAGAACTCATAGAAGTGACCACATGTAAAGTATCTGCCTTTTCCCTTGCTACAGCTGCTTTGAAATAATAATCCCCTTTGAATTTTAGGAAATCCCTGTTGGTATAATCCCTGAAGTACCCATTGCTGACAAATAAGTCTTTATATCCATCATTGTTTATATCAAAAAACAGTGCTGACCAACTCCAATCCGTATTGGATATGCCAGCCAATTGACCGATTTCGCTGAAACTCCCATTTCCTTGATTGATATGCAACATATTACGCATATTTTGGTGGAAGAAGCCCCTATTGATCATCAGTGCATATTGCTCATAATTTTCAGGTCCGTAGAGCAATTTTTGTCTTTTATTGTCTTCCGGTAGCATATCCAATGTAAAAATATCAACTAGTCCGTCATTATTGATATCAGCTATGTCCAGGCCCATGGAAAAGTGGGATATATGCTGCATCATTTCTGGCATCACATCTGTGAATGTTCCATCTCCATTATTAATGTATAAATAATCAGGTTCGATGTAATCGTTACTTACAAATATGTCCAAGAATCCATCTCCATTGATATCTGAAGCAATCACTCCTAATCCAAAACCTAAGGCACTTCCCTTAATGCCTGCTTCTTCGCTGATGTCGATGAATTTTCCATTGTCATTTCTGTAGAGTTTATCCCCTGCTAAAGGATGTCTCACTTTTCGCGCCTGATCAAATTCTATCTCATTGATAACTTCTATATGATGATTCAATAAAAAAAGGTCTAAGTCCCCATCATTGTCAAAATCAAAAAAAAGCGCTTGCGTGCTATTGGATGGGTCGTCTATGCCATATTCTTTTGCAGCTTCTCTAAAAGTCAAATCCCCTTGATTAATAAAAAGCTCATTCCTCCTGCTCTCAGTATTCCCGTTTCCGGAATAACACACGTATATGTCTAACAATCCATCTCCATTGATGTCTACCATGGCCGTGCCTGTTGTCCATGAGTTTTTACCTGCTACACCCGCTGACTTGGTGATGTCATCGAACTTGAATTCACCATTGTTAAGGTAAAGCCTGTTATCTACCATATTGCCAGTGAAAAAAATATCATCTAATCCGTCATTGTTGATGTCACCGACAGCTACGCCTCCCCCGTTGTAAAAATATTCATATGTAAGTATATTATTTTTATGATTTTCAGTAAGCTTATTATTGAAATTTATCCCCGATTTTTTAGGAGATATAATTTCAAATAACTTCTTTTTATTGGGGGTAAAAGAGGGATAAAATACGGTTATGGAGAACAGGATCAATAAAAAAAGATATTTTCCTACTCTTATTTTTACTTTCATATAAAATTCACTTAATGAATTTTAAGATAGTAAAAAAATACAAGATTTTTAAATACCCACTAATGAAGACAAGGCCCAATTAAATAACATCACTCACCAATGGGCTTTCCCCATATTCATTTTCACCTTTGTCCCCTTTTTTCAGTGCTAGCCATATAAAACCGATAAAATTAATCGGTGGTGGAATAAGGAGGTAAAAGGCATAGCGCCAGTCCAAGCCAATATCATGAAGTCGTTTGATAGATTGGATCAACAAAAGCACGATAGTTGAAATCAAGATGATTCCAAATGCAGCAAAGGATAATATATCCCCGATAAGATAGGCATCATACATCTTTGTAAGTGAAATAATGTTCGTCCAATAGAACACCACGAAAAGGAGCAAATATTTCCGTCTAGATATTCTACCGCTTGGTTTTAAGAATTGTAACATAAGATTTGGTTTTATTGTATAACCAAAATATGTTGTTTTTGTTTAAAAATTCAATTATAAAAATTCTAAAAGTGTAATTAAATATTGAAAAAAGATAATTAATGCTTATCGTAAACCATTTCTGGCTCTAAAACCTCCACATTTCCAAGCTCATTAATTTCGGATAGGCTGACCACTTTCAATTCATTTATAAGAAGGGGGTCGTATTTAGCAGCTACCCGAATATAATTCTCCGTAAAACCATGCATTTTGCCATCTTCAAGATCTTCTTCAAAAAGCACAGTGAAGGTTTTGCCCAGATTTTCCTCATAAAACTTTCTTCTCTTTTTCTCAGAAAGGATACGAAGCATACGGGATCGCTCATTCCGCTTTTTCATCGGAACCACGCCATCCATTTCAATTGCCCTGGTATTTGCTCTTTCAGAGTAAGTAAATACATGAAGATAAGAAATGTCTAATTCATTGAGGAACTGGTAAGTTTCAAGAAATAACTCATCTGTCTCCCCGGGGAAACCTACAATTACATCTACTCCTATACAGCAATGAGGCATTAATGTTTTGATTTTACTGACCCTATCTTCATAAAGTTCGCGAAGGTACCTCCTTCCCATTTTTCTGAGTATAGTATTGCTCCCGGACTGTAAAGGAATGTGGAAATGAGGGACAAACTTTTTGGATTGGGCTACAAAGGCTATAGCTTCATTAGTCAATAAATTGGGCTCAATAGAAGAAATTCTAAACCTTTCTATTCCCTCAATTTCGTCTAAGGCTTTGATCAGATCTATAAATTTCTCTTTTCTTTTGCCCTCCTGAATGCCAAAGTCCCCGATATTCACTCCGGTCAATACGACTTCCTTGACATCAGTTTGCGCGATCTCTCTGGCCGAAATAAGAATATTTTCTATACTGTCACTCCTGCTTTTTCCCCTGGCCAAAGGTATGGTACAGAAAGCACAGCCATAATTGCAACCATCCTGAACTTTTAAGAAGGTTCTGGTGCGGTCATTTATAGAATAGGCGTTATTAAAGGTGTTTGCGTTATGGATTTCGGAAGCGATCACTTTAGTTTCCTGTTCTTTGGCAAAACCGTCTAAAAGTTCGATGAGTCTGAACTTCTCCGCAGCTCCCAACACGGCGTCTACTCCTTCTATTTCAGCAATTTCCCTGGGCTTGAGCTGGGCATAACAACCAATAATGGTCACATATCCGTTTGGTGAAATCTTTTTTGCTTCTTTAACAATCTTCTTACACTTTTTATCTGCGTTTTCTGTCACAGAGCAGGTGTTGATAATAAAAATATCAGGTTGTTGATCAAACGCCACCTTTTGATAACCTTTTGCTTCAAACATCCTGCTGATAGTGGATGTTTCTGAGTAATTTAATTTACAACCTAAAGTATAAAATGCTACCTTTTTCACGCCAAACTCCTTTAATTCAGGCTGCAAATTTATATAATATCCCTCAGTTTCCAATTTTCTATTTTTAAAGACTAAAAACCAATTTTTACAAGCTTTAATATTAAAAATGAGGCTTATTTTTTAAAAAAAGTGTAAATTTTTTATCAATAGGGGTAAAATCAACACCTATTTCGTAAAAATTAATATAATTTTCTATTTTTGTACCTGTATTATTAAACCACATATTGTAGAAAATGGCAACTTTAAGACAACAAGCGCTACTTATAGCACAGGGAAGGCCAAAGGTAACGGCTACCCCTCCTTCGGGGAAAATATCGGATTACTTCGGGACTTTGGTTTTTGGACTAAAACAAATGAAGGAATCACTCGCCCCTTCTGTATACAAAAAAGTAATGGAGGCAATTGATAAAGGAAGTAAAATTGATCCTTCAACGGCCGAGGAAATTGCTTCTGCTGTTAAAGTTTGGGCAATGTCCAAAGGGGTTACCCATTATACACACTGGTTCCAGCCCTTGACAGGCTCTACAGCAGAAAAGCATGATGCTTTCTTTGATGCCCATGCAGGAATCGAAAAATTCAAAGGTTCAGCACTTGTTCAACAGGAGCCCGATGCCTCTTCTTTTCCACATGGGGGTATTCGTTCTACTTTTGAAGCAAGGGGGTATACTGCTTGGGATCCTACTTCGCCAATTTTTATATTCGATAAAACGCTTTGTATTCCAACTATATTTGTTTCCTACACGGGAGAAGCCTTGGATTATAAAACTCCTCTTTTGAAATCTGTAGAAGCAATAAATGAAGCCGCAGTGAGTATTTGCCAGCTTTTTGACAGAAATGTTAGAAAAGTGACACCATCTTTGGGTGTGGAGCAGGAATACTTTGTAATTGATAAGTCCCTTTTTGCGACAAGGCCGGATCTGGTAATGTCCGGAAGAACTGTATTTGGCCATAACCCCGCTAGAGGACAGCAGTTGGAAGACCATTATTTTGGTTCCATACCAACAAGAGTGAAAGATTTCATGATGGATTTTGAAATTGAGGCGCATAAATTGGGTATACCTGTTTCAACAAGACATAATGAAGTGGCTCCAAGCCAGTTTGAAGTAGCTCCAATATTTGAAGAAATCAACAAAGCAGTGGACCATAACCAATTGTTGATGGATTTGATGAGTAAAGTTGCGGAAAGGCATAACCTGAAGGTTTTATTGCATGAGAAGCCTTTTGCAGGCGTCAATGGAAGTGGAAAGCACAACAACTGGTCATTGATCACAGATACAGGGATCAATCTTTTTCAGCCAAGTAATTCTGCCAGAGAAAACTTACAGTTCCTGACATTTGTAGTAGCTACCGTCAAGGCAGTATATGATCATGCTGATTTGTTGAGAGCAAGCATAGCCTCTGCTTCCAATGACTTTAGATTAGGGGCAAATGAAGCGCCACCGGCGATCATGTCTGTTTTTCTTGGCTCAACCTTAACTGGTGTTTTGGACGAACTGGAGAAAAATGGAAATGTGAAGATCGAGAAGGGAGATAATATGTACATGAAATTGGGTATTTCTAAAATACCTGAGATCATTCTTGACAATACGGATAGAAACAGGACTTCTCCTTTTGCTTTTACAGGGAATAAATTCGAATTCAGAGCAGTAGGGTCCAGTGCCAACTCAGCAGGACCAATGACTGTGTTGAATGTCATTGTAGCGGAAGTTCTTAGAAATATGTCCAAGGACATTGATAAAGAAATGTCGGCGGGTAAGGAAAAGAAAATTGCTATTGTCAATGTTTTGAGAAAATATATCAAAGACAGTAAAAAAATCAGGTTTGAAGGTGATGGATATTCTGATGAGTGGGCAGCAGAGGCTAAAAAAAGAGGACTTTCAAATTTGAAAAGTACTCCTTTTGCCCTTGATGTTTATCTTGATAAAAAAGTGATTGAGCTTTTCAGCAAATCCAATGTACTTACAGGGGTTGAACTCCATGCACGCCATGAGATCATGTTGGAGAATTACATCAAAAAGGTACAAATAGAATCCAGATTAATGGGAGACCTTGCTTTGAATCACGTAATTCCTACAGCAATTCAGTATCAGAATAAGTTGATTGAAAACGCCAATGGTCTAAAAGGACTTGGCTTGGATAACAAGGCAGCTGTTGAAACGATCAAAGAAGTAAGCAAGCACATAGAGTTGGTGAAGGAGAATGTCAATGCCATGATTGATGCCCGGAAAAAGTTGAATAAAGAAGATGATGTTGTCAAGAGGGCTAAGGGTTATTGTGATGAAGTGAAAGAAAAATACTTCGACAAAATCAGATATTCAGTTGACAAACTCGAACTATTTGTAGACGATGAGTTTTGGCCATTGGTAAAGTACAGAGAAATGCTCTTTATCAAATAATTTAAATTCAAAGAAAATTAAACCCAAGGCGGAATCTGTCTTGGGTTTTGTTATTTTAGCCCCATGTCTAATTCGTGATGGAGGGCATAGGTTTTTGTTCTGAATGAATAAAAACAATTAGGAAGAAGCGCAATTATTCCTACTCCATTTGGATTGAAAATGGAATTTAAAATATTGCCATGGCAAAGAAAAAAACGTCTATCAAAGATATCGCAGAGGCCTTAGGAATATCAATTACTACTGTTTCTTTTATAATCAATGGGAAGGCTAGAGAAAAGCGTATCTCTGAGGAGATGACTCAAAAGGTCACTGATTATATCAAAAAAATTGGGTATAAGCCTAGCCATTTGGCGCAAAGTTTAAGGCTGGGGAAATCCAGGGTTATCGTTTTCATGGTGGAGGATATCTCCAATCAGTTTTTTGCTTCCATAGCTCGCCTTATAGAAGAAAAGGCTTATAAAAATGGATATAAGATCATCTATTGCAGTACAGATAACGATGTCAATAAGGCAAAAGAGTTAATCAGTACCTTTAAAATGAGAAATGTAGATGGTTTTATTATCACACCTACTCCTGACCTTGAAACCACCATTATATCATTGATGGAGGAAGAACAAGCACTCGTCCTTTTTGATAGGTGGATTCCGGAATTGGATACTTCTTATGTAGTGGTTGAAAACCAAAAAAGTGCCAAAGAGGCAACCCTTCATCTGATTGACCAAGGAAGTAAAAATATTGGGTTTGTAACGGTGGATTCAAATCAAACACAGATGTTGGACCGCTTGGCAGGTTTTCAGGAAGCCATTACAGAGAAAGGCAGTAACCAAGAAACATTAAAAATCAGCCCCTTTATTATCGAAAAAAAACAGATATCCCTTCACATTCAGGATTTTTTGACAATGCATCCATCATTGGACGCGCTGTTTTTTTCAACCAACTACCTTGCTTTTGAGGGACTATTGGCTTTAGCAGCGTTGGGGAAAAAAATCCCAGAGGATATTAAAATCCTTTCATTTGATGACCACTACTTATTTAACCTTTACCAGCCCAAAATAACTTCCATTGAGCAACCTTTAGAAGCTATTGCGGAAAAATTAATGGAATCCATTCTTGGGCAATTGGACGCTGAGGCTCCCAGTAAACCACCACAAAAAGTAGTATTGCCCAATAAGCTAAACATCAGAGAATCTTCCTTAAAGGGGTTCTGATTAATTCTCCATTTAACAAGTACTTTTATTTTTTTAGAAAAGTCTTTACATTAGATAAATCCTTTTAGCAGAGGTCTGTTTAATTATCATTCCAAGCGAGGATTTTGAAGTTATTAGCAATAGCCCAAATGACCCATAAAAAAATTCTTGCAGGTGATATCGGTGGATCTCATTTGACGATTGGCCTTTTTGAAGAAAAGGAGTCCCAGCTGAACTTACTGCATACAGAGAGGAGGGCTGTGGATTCCAGTCTCTCAGAAGATGATATTTTGGCCCAATGGTACTCAATTTTTAGGCAATACATAGATAACCCTAATGATTTTCAGATCTCGTTAGCGATGCCAGCACCTTTCGATTATGAAAATGGAATCTGCCTAATCAAAGAACAGGATAAATTCAAAAATCTATATGGAGTTAATTTAAAATTAAAATTGAGCAAAGGGCTTGATCTGCCTTTAACCAGTATAAAGTTTATCAATGATGCAGAAGCTTTTTTACAGGGTGAGGCATCATTTGGCAAAGGGGCTAACTTTTCTACTTTGCTTGGCCTAACTTTGGGTTCCGGTTTAGGATCAGCTTATAAGGCTGGGGAGCAGGTTATGGATGCTGAACTTTGGAGCTCTCCTTTTAAAGAAGGATTGGTGGAAGATTATTTGGGAACAATTTGGTTCACCAATTGGGCCAAAAAGAAATTCGGCAGAGAGATATCTGGAGTAAAAGATATTTTGGATAGTAAAGATTTGAATAATGAAATAGGGCCATTATTTAAAAATTACGCTAAAAATTTAAGCGAATTTCTAGCGAGAGAGTGGCGTCAACATCGTTTTGAAGCAGTAGTTATTGGAGGCAATATATCCCTTTCTTCCCACTTATTTATTGACCAGGTAAGTGAAGGTCTCCGAAAGGAAGGAATTGATTTACCAATAGAAATCAGTGAATTGGGAGAAATGAGTGCATTATATGGCGCTGCATCTCTTTATTTTGATACTTCCCGTCTAAGGGTGAGCAGTTAAGTAGGCTTGCCTTTATATACATAAATTATTTGTTGACTTTTTGCGCTTTTACCCCAGTTTATTCGAGAATATCGTTGAATATTTTTTCATTAACTACCGCAACACCGCCTAATAGTCCCACTTCTTTTCCAAGTTTATAAAGAGAAAGCTCTGTATTTTCCCTTGCTTTTGCCATACTGTAAATATTCAGGGCCTGTTGAATGGGAGTAATGAGGTATTGTTTGGCCTCTGCGACGGCGCCACCAATAATAATCAACTCTGGATTCAAGAGCTGCACAAGAATAGAAATCCCCCGACCTAAATCCAGACCCGCTTCAGAAAGTATGGTGATGGCCCTTTGATCACCGGCCAATGCGGCATCTACTACCAAGAAGGGTTCTATTTCATTTTGATTGTCTTTTGCCAACCTTGCAAGGATGGAATCCTGGTCATTTTTTATGGCTTCCTTTGCCATCCTGACAATCGCTGTTCCAGAAGCAACGGATTCAAGACATCCCTTTTTTCCACAGATACAGGTTATGTCGCTTGTTTCAAAGATAGGAGAGTGGCTGAATTCACCTGCAAATCCCGATGCACCTTGGTAAATTTTTCCATCGATTAAAATGCCAAGCCCAATTCCCCAACCGATAAATATTCCTAAGACATTTTTGTATTTGTCATTATGGCCAAATTTAAATTCCGCCAAGGTCATTGCTCTTGCATCATTCTCCAAAAAAACATTTTTTCCAAGCCTGGCTTCGAAATTTTCTACCAGACTTTTTTTCCCAAATTTCAAATAAGTATGGTTAATGCCATTGACAGAATCTATTAGCCCTGGCATGGAAATCCCTACTGCAATAATCTTTTGATCAGGTAATCCGGATTCAATTTGATGAGCTAAAATGAAATCACAAATTTTATCAAAAGTTTCTTTTTCGTTGTTAAGAGGAAGTTTCAAAGTTTCCACCTCCGTCACCGCATGGTTGGCACTGTTGTAAATACAGGTCCGGATTCTGAATTTATTGATATCTAATGAAATGATATAAAAAGAGTCATCCGCTAATTTGTACAGGTCCGGTTTTCTCCCACCCTGAGATTCTGCCCTACCGTGCTTGATAACCTCTCCGGACTGCATCAAATCCCCCAACAAGGAATTGACAGTAGGGAGACTGATGCCTACTTCATTGCACATTTCTCCTGCGGTATTACTTCCCTTAGTATATAGGTTTTTGATCAGCTTGATTTTGTTTAGGTAGCTTTTGGTCTCTACTACTCCCTCTATTTTTTCAAGTGATTTCTTTGGGTCAATTAGGTTCATAAAAATCGTTTTGATAAACAATTAAGCGAATTTTTGGAGCATTACAAAAGTACTTAATTAAAAAATTTATGTAACGGGATGTTCAGGACTTTTTATTGTAGAGAACTTTGTTTTTTCAAAAATAAGATCAATGGTTTTTTTAATAAAAAAAGCGGTCATTTCTGACCGCCTTTTTTATTCATTTCCCCTTCTACCTCTTGAAGAAGTTCCAGAGGATCTACTGTTGTTACTGCTTGAGCGATTGACAGTACCTGAGTTTGAACGGTTAGAAGCTCCTGATGAAGACCTTACCGCGGGGCTTGATTGCCTGCTCGGGGTACTGCTTCTCACAGTGGGTGAGCTTTGCCTTTTGGAAGAACTATTCCCAACCGCTGGTGCTGCTTGTCTGCTACTATTTCCGCTTCCTACTGCTGCATTGCTTCTGTTATGATTGCTACTGCGGTTGTTCATAGCTGGAGCAGATTGCCTGCTTTGGCTATTGCTTCTTACAGCAGGATTATTTTCTTGTCTAGTATTGCCATTGCTCCTCACAGCGGAATTGTTTTGCCTGCTTCTAGATACACTGGAACCACTATTTACGCTTTGCGAAGCCCGTGAATTACTTCTTACTGCCTCATTACTCCTGGATTGTTGTGCATTGCGCGAAGGAGCAGCCTGTGCTTGTCTATTTTGCTGTGCCTGAACATTGCTGTTTCTTGAAGTAGTTCTTTGCTGTGCAGTAGACCTTTGACGGTATTCTTCAGCAGTAAATGCTCTTGAAGGTCTTGCCTGCTCATTTGCATTTCTGGACTTGTTTATCTCCGGTCTGTACATGTTGACACTATTGTTACCTACGATAGTCCTTCCTGGTCTGGAAGTATTGTTCACTGTTTGTACCGGTACATTTCTGCCTGTAACTCGCTGAATTTCTCTTCTTGATGGTCCAGTGTAATAAGTGCTGTTATTGTATACATAAGTATTGTTAATGTAAGTAGTCCTATTATAGATGTTAACAACATTGTAATGAGGTACAAAGTATCTGTGGAAATGCCTATGCCTGAATCTTCTTTGTGGAAGAAATACCCAATGCCTTGCGGGGATCATAATATTTACCCCAACATGCATTCCGGGCCCCATTGGTGCCCAGCCATAAAAGCCGCCACCATTTCTCCAGCTTACCCAGGCTGGTCCCCACTCATAGCCCGGAACCCAAGCCCATCCGTAGAAATCCGACCAGAACCACCTACCGTAATGAAATGGTGCCCATCCCCAATCGTAATGAGAAACCCAAGTGTTTCCAAAGTTGGTCATTGTCCAGTGACCATTGCTTACATAAGGTTGGAATCCTCGGTCTACATAGGGAATCCAAACATAACCGTGATGAGGGTCCATTACCCAATCCCCAAAAGGACTCAGTTCATTATAAAATACTTGGAAAGATACACCCATCCCAAAAGGTGAAGCGTGCACCTTGTCTGCGGAAGCCATACCCATGCCCAGCACGAGTACCAAGCTCATAAGATATATAGTTGCCTTTTTCATAACCGTATTGTTTAAGTGCTTTGATTGATTTTACGGGAACGGTAGAAATAAGGTTTTGAAAAATAATAAAAAATA